>CALJNV010000066.1 GCA_937981455.1 uncultured Bacteroidales bacterium
TTTTTGGTGTTATTTAAACTTTTTAATTTTTTCATCAATATGATCAATAGGTTCTTCATCCATTATTTCGCGCAGGGTATTTTTGAGTTTAATGTGCTGAATGAAGAGATCGTGCTCGGGTACCACATCGGGCGAATGCATAGGGCTTTTGAAATAGAACGATAGCCATTCCTGAATGCCATAAAATCCCACTCTTTGCGCAAGGTTGGCCAAAAGCACCAGGTCGAGTGCCAGGGGAGCTGCAAGGATAGAGTCGCGGCAGAGGAAGTCAATCTTAATTTGCATGGGATAGCCCAACCAGCCGAAGATGTCAATGTTATCCCAACCCTCCTTGTTATCGCCCCGGGGAGGATAATAATTGATTCTCACTTTGTGATAGTAATCTTTGTAGAGCTCAGGATAAAGCTCGGGCTGGAGTATACTGTCGATAACCGAAAGTTTACTTTCTTCTTTGGTTTTAAATGAACCTGGATCATCCAGTACTTCTCCATCGCGATTACCCAGGATATTGGTTGAGAACCAACCCTGCAAGCCTAACATGCGCATTTTGATCATGGGAGAAATAATGGTTTTCACCATAGTCTGACCCGTTTTGAAATCCTTTCCTGCGATGGGTACTTTGTTAAGGTTTGCCAGTTCAAAGGTTGCTCCCATATCTACAGTGAGGTTGGGTGCTCCATTGATGTAAGGCCAACCTTCTTTAAGGGCAGCCCATGCATAAATCATACTAGGGCTGATAGCTGGATGATTGTTTTTAAGACCTTCTTCAAATTTTTCTATACTTGAATGCACCTCGAGGGCAGGGGTATAAACTTCTGTACTGCCGATCCAAATAACTACAATCTCGGCACAGTTGTTTTTTGTCTTAAAATCGCGAATATCCTGGCGAACCATTTCCATGAGTTCCCATTTGGTAGGGGCATGTTTTACCCAGTTACCATCCAGCCGTTTGACCCATTCTTTGTCAAAGACTGCTTTCATAGGGCGCAGGGCTTCCATTTCATCCTTTACTTTCATCAGATCGCTTTCGGTAAGCACTTGTGCAGTGCGCGCTCCGTCGAGTGCGCTTTCATCGCGGATATCCCATCCGCCGAAAACTAATTGATCTAGATCGTAAAGAGGCAAAAATTCTTTCATCTTCGGGAAATTGTTATCGCTGCGTTTCCCAATGCGAATGGTAGCCATTTGGGTGAGTGAGCCTATAGGCATTCCCATGCCTTTGCGCACAGCATAGGTTCCAGCAATAAAAGTAGTAGATACTGCTCCATTCATTCCTACGATAAGTACTCCCAATTTGCCTTGGGGTTTCGTCGGTTTTTGCTTCATAGATTTTATAATTTATAGGTTTAATAAGGTTTGTTTAAAATATTTCTTTTAGTGAGTATAAGTCAGAAATAACTATATCGGCTTCTGGCCCGCCAGGTTCATTGCGCCAACTGCGTCCTTTGACCCAAATCGTAGTGCATCCGATTTTTTTTGCAGGCACAATGTCTCTCTCGAAGGAGTCGCCCACTACCGCCACTTGCGACACATCCTCCCCGAGTCGGTTGACCCCGATTGAAAAAATGCTTGGGTCGGGCTTTCTGATCCCCACAACTGCTGAGTCAATTACATCCTTAAAAAAAGGTCTGATGCCAAATTCTTGCAATACGGTCTCCATATTTCCATAGAAATTAGATACCAGCACCAGGGAATATTTGTTGACAAGGTATTGCAGAATTTGGGTTGTGTAACTCATTTTAACCTTGACATCTTTGTAGCATGCTTCCAATATTTTCGGTGCCCAATAGGTGATGCTATCTTTATCGATGTAGCCAGCAGCTGCCAGGTGTTCGAGCTGCAGCCTGATTTGAATTCCAAGGGTTGTTTTCAATGAATCCGTGGGTTTGATTTTCCCCTCAAGCATGCCATCACCGGCGCTTACATACGCTTTTTCATACTGAGGTTTACTCACCGGTACACAGGCATTAACGTATGCATCCCAATATTGCTCGCTCCAATGAACACCATGCGTATCAAGTGTTCCTCCAAAATCAAATAAAATACCCTTAATATAGCTGGTAGCTTTTTTCATTTGGGGTTTTTTATTGAACTGAATTTCATAAGTATGAGGCCTAAGAAAATCCAGAAAAATTCTCTGATGCGTGTAACCATACTAACCAAGATGCCCTGAGCTGCCGGAAACCTTAGGCTTTCGTAGACCAAATAAAGGCTTCCCTCTCTTGTCCCCAGCTGCATGGGTATAAAAAACATTATATTGGCCAAAAGAGAACTTGCTGCACTGATATAAATGGCTTGCAAAACATCGATGCCCAGCCCTAGAGACCGCATGATAAGGTAAAATTCTAAAGATCCGATTAAACGGCTGAGATATTCAAAACCCAGGGTGTAGTAAAAAGCTTTGCGTCGAGTATTGTAGAATGCTACTACATGATCTTCAATTTCTTGAAGAGTTTTTTCCTTTTCTAATATTTTGGAGGCGGGTTTCTTCAACAGGGGGAGTTTTTTAAGAAAATGCATGAATGAGAAGACTATGCCCTGTTGATACCATTTGTAAATCACAGCTATAATCCAAATCATTAATGCAAGTAATATGCCCAAAAAGAAATAGGCTCCCCTAGTTGGTTTGATATTGAATATGATGAGGAAAATGGCTGACACCCAAAAGAAAAAGTGTGAAAGTATATGCATCATATTGTAAAGAATGATGCTTGCTGAAGCTTTCTCAACGCCAACAAGTTTTTTAATATTCATCACTTTCCAAGGCTCACCGGCCAGTGCTACTACGGGTGTGAGGTAATTAAGGGCAAAACCGGTGATTTTCATTGAAAGCAATTTTTCAAACCGTACATTACATTCTCTACCGAG
>CALJNV010000067.1 GCA_937981455.1 uncultured Bacteroidales bacterium
ATTTTTCTTTTCGTACCAACCTGCCCTAATCCAATAACCGATAATAGGGTTGGGTACTATGGAAAGAGCTAAAATCTTATCAGACATGTAGATTTACTTGTTTTATGCACAGGGTTATTGATGTGCCAGTCGACAAGTGAGAGTGTTGTTAAAAAGTCTACCGGGCCAGAGGGAACAGGTTTTTCATCGCGTCTGATGAGACCGACTCCGTCGGCCCAAAATTCTCTTCGATAAATTGCCTGGTCTTTACCGAGCATTTGTGCTGTAAGATTATCGTACCAGATGCAAACCAAAACCCGAGAAAAATGATGATGATTGACTGCTAAGGTAGTGTCCAGGGTCTGGCATTCGCCCACGGTTGCATGTCCCTGCCAGGCATTACCTATATAGAAAATGCCTTTTTGGGTCGAAAACAAAGGGGTGAAGGTTTTCTGCCGTGAAGGGGCTCCATAAGGTTTTGAAATTTCATTGTTCTTGAGAATCGCAAAGGTATCGGGCAAATTGAAAATGTTTTTGACTTTCATCCTTATGGCAACCACCGTATCGTAATCGGGCATGGATGTGTAATCGGCTTGATTGTATGTAAAAAGCTTAAAATTCAAAGCCTTTAGGGTATCATGGGTGTGGTATATCCAATAACTTCCAGGCCAGGCAGGAAAGTAAAGGTGAGGAAAGGCGGTATCGTATGCAAGGGTGTGAATAGATGTGTTATCTTCCTTTGCGCAATGTATAGCTAATAATAGCATTAAGATTGATAGTAAGGTCATTAACGAATTTTTCATACCTTAAGCTTCTGCAATCAAATTTATAACTTTGAGCCAAATTCTCTCAGTGCAATGGATATGAAGCTTATCTTAAACATACACTATTTGGGGGGGCTCGACACGAGCGGACGTCGATGGGCTGCAGGGGCTGATATGCAGCGTTTTGAGGTAATGGAGAATACATGGCTCTATATCGAAGATGGACGTATTAGGGATTACGGTTCTATGCTGTCAGAAACCTGGCGTGAGCTGGCTCAAAGACCTGGCATGAAGATTATTGATGCTGTTGGGGGCTCAGTTTTTCCTGCCTTTTGCGATTCGCATACCCATTTGGTGTATGCCGGTAGTCGTGAAAAGGAATATGTTGATAAGATAAGGGGGTTGAGCTATGAAGAAATTTTTCGTAGAGGCGGTGGAATTTTGCATTCGGCTCGCCGACTTCATGAGGCCTCCGAAGATCAATTATTGGCAGAAGCTTTGCCCCGGCTCGAAGAAATAAGGCAGTACGGTACTGGTGCTGTAGAAATAAAAAGCGGGTATGGACTTACAACCGAGGATGAATTGAAAATGCTCAGAGTCATTCGTCGTTTGAAAGAGCAAAGTCCTCTTGCTCTACGTGCTACATTTTTAGGCGCCCATGCTGTACCTTTAGAGTATAAGGGAAGGCAGCAAGAATATGTAGATCTGGTAATCAACGAAATGATCCCCAAGGTAGTCGATGAAGGCCTGGCCGATTTTATTGATGTTTTTTGTGATCAGGGCTTTTTTACCCCGGAAGAGACCGCACGAATTCTTGAAGCAGGGGCTCGCTACGGATTGCGCCCCAAGTTGCATGCCAACGAGCTGGGCTATTCAGGCGGCATTCAAATCGGCGTAAAATACGCTGCCCTTTCAGTAGACCACCTTGAATATACAGCAGATGAGGAAATAGAAGCCCTCAAAGGCAGCTCAACTATGCCCACCATCCTTCCCGGGGCCGCCTTCTTCTTAAATCTGGTACATGCACCGGCCCGAAAAATGATTGATGCAGGACTTCCCGTCGCTTTTGCCAGCGATTTTAATCCGGGTAGCTCTCCCTCAGGCAATATGCAACTCATTCTCTCTATGGCTTGCATCCAATACCGCCTTTTACCCGAAGAGGCTTTTAATGCTGTAACCCTCAACACTGCTTATGCAATGGGCCTTGAAAATGAATTGGGTACTATTTCCCAGGGGAAAAAAGCCAACCTTATCCTCACACATCCTATTCCTTCTATTGAATTTATGCCCTATGCATTTGGAAGCAATAAGGTGAAAACTACTTTATTGGATGGCGTAGAATATTGATTGTATATATCTGCATGGAAGTTTTATACGATCGGCAACGCCTTTTGTATTTCAAAACCCAAAACAAACAGGCTCAGTTCTGCCTCAGTCGGTTATTCAATTGATCATTCATCATTCAGGTGAATGAAAAATTTGAGGGATTTGTGGCTTTACTTTTTAGGTTACAAAATGTCAAAATATTTTCGCATCTCTGAAAGAAAGTTATGAAATACTTCTGCAGGATAAAAATTTTAGACCACTGATTGATAGCGTATTAAAATATAAATTAAATGGGACAATAAGTGTTTTAAAAATAAATCACAGAAGTTAAAGTGTTTAATATTCATTGAATAGAACAATGGGCATACATCAGTTAAGTTTTAGGTCGTTGATTTTGATATTATTACTAGGGGCATGTAGCGAAAAACAAGTGGACCCGCCAACCCCCCAGCCCCAACCTCCTGGCTATTTTATTCGAGGAGCCGATGTAAGTTTATTGCCAGAAATAGAAGCTGCGGGGGTGCAATTTAAAGACCTGAACGGAAATCCGGGCAGCATGCTCGAAATTCTCAAGCAAGCAGGACTTAATACGGTGAGAATTCGTTTGTGGCACACGCCTCAAACCTCTGTATCAGGTTTGCCCCAGGTGGCAAAGTTAGCTCAGAGAGTCAAAGCCCTGGGGTTGAATGTCTGGCTTTGTTTGCACTATTCAGATACCTGGGCAGATCCCAGCCAACAGAAGATGCCTGCAGCCTGGAATGGTTTGAATGGTCAGGCATTGCAGGATAGCCTGCGAAATTATACCCTGAGAGTGGTGGGTAAAATAAAACCCGATTTTGTTCAAGCAGGTAATGAAGTCAACGATGGGATGTTATGGCCGGCAGGACGTATCGGCACAGGAGGTGATTTTTACAGTTTATTGGCTACCGCTCATAAAGCCATTCGCCAAGCAGCTCCACAAGCCCGTATCATTGTACATTTTGCAGGCATCAACGGTGCAGTTCAATTTTTCAATCAGTTGCAAGTTCACAAAATCGATTATGATGTTGCAGGTGTTTCGTATTATAGTTTTTACCATGGAAAGGACCTCGCTTACGCTTCTTCGGTTATTAAAGCATTGGCTAATAGTACATTAAAACACGTGGTAATAGCAGAAGTATCATATCCATTTACTTTACAATGGGCGGATAATACCCATAACCTCATCGGCGAAAGTGGACAACTGGTAGAGGGTTTTCCTGCCACACCCGAAGGTCAAAAGACTTATATGTTAAAAATTAGACAAATGATATCGGATTTTGCGCAAGGGGCAGGGTTTTGTTATTGGGGAGGCGAATGGGTGGCTTATAAAGGCAACTCCTCGGCCGATGGATCGCCATGGGAAAATCAAGCTCTGTTCGATTTCAACTTCAAGGCTTTACCAGTGGTTGAGGTTTTCAAACCATGAATTATTTGAGCAAATCGGTGAAGTTTGTGGCAATGCTTATAAAGTTTGGTGCACCGGCTAAATGATCGTTGCTGCGGGCATAGTTAAACTGAAACTTGTTTATTCGCAGGCCTAAGCCCCAAGAGAAGCCCACCGTACTCATGCTCGATTCAACTTTGAGTTGTTGCCTGCGCTGATAATTGTAGCCCAAGCGGAGGCTCAGAGCTCTTACAGGCTGAA
>CALJNV010000068.1 GCA_937981455.1 uncultured Bacteroidales bacterium
GGGGAGCAACAGTGGGATATCCTTATGCTGAGGCATTTGCCTTAATAAGAAACATTGTTTAATGATCAATGACAAAGATAGCCATCTACGGTGCCGGGGGCTTTGGTAAAGAAATTGCCGCGCTCATCGGCAAGATCAATGAAAAATCTCCCGAGTGGCATTTTATCGGCTTTTTTGACGATGGAATAGCCCCCCATACGTCCATTTCTCATTTTGGGAAAGTACTTGGAGGAATCGAACAAGTGAATCATTGGCCCGAGCCTCTGAATCTCGTGTTTGCGATTGGAAATCCGGTCACCCTTCACCATTTGGTTCAAAAGATCGTAAATCCACTCATTGCTTTTCCTAATCTCTTCCATCCGGAGGTTTACTTTGCCGATCCTCAATCCTTTAAATGTGGCAAAGGTAATGTAGCCGTTCGAGGGGTTTCATTTTCGGTGGATGTGCAAATTGGGGATTTTAATCAGTTTAATAGTTTCTCCGCCCTTGCACATGACGTCAAAATTGGTTCTTACAATGTTTTTATGCCCTTATCACGTATATCGGGTGAAGTTACAATGGGTAATGAAAATTTTTTTGGGATTGGTTCTGTTGTCTTGCAGACTGTGAAAATTGGAGATAGAATTCGGTTGGGGGCCGGAAGTTATTTGATGCGTAAACCGCAAAACGGTAAACTTTATCTGGGAAATCCGGCTAAATTGACCCATCTCGAATAAAAATGTATATTTGTTGAGTACTAATTAAAAACTTTTATCGCGATGGAAAAAGAATTTATTGAAAAATTTGCTGAAGTTCTTGAATTGGATGAAACTATACATCTCAATAGAGATACAGAATTTCGTTCCCTAGAACAATGGGATTCAATTGCCTATTTATCACTCATTGCAATGATTGATGAAGAGTTTGGAGTGGTGATAGATGGAAAGGATTTTCAAAAGTTTAAAACTCTTGGCGATTTAATTGATTTTATTGCATCAAAACGTGTCTAAAAATGGCTTTCCTCAAATTCACTGATGTTGGAATTAAAAGTCTAGCTGCAGCAGTACCCAAGAATAAAGTAATCAATCTGGAGTATACTCAATATTTTTCTGCAGAAGAAGTCAAAGAGGTCGTAGAAAAAATTGGTGTTTACGAAAGAAGATTCGCTCCCTCGCACATTTGTGCCTCCGATCTTTGTTATGCAGCAGCTGAGAAATTGCTGGAAGTTAACAACATTTCCCGCGATGAAATCGACTTGCTTGTTTTTGTATCGCAAACCCCCGATTATAAGATGCCTGCTACTTCAGTTTTGTTGCAAAATAGATTGGGGCTCTCGAAAAAAACGATTGCTTTTGATGTAAATATGGGATGTGCGGGCTTTATTCATGGATTAAGTATTGTCTATTCGTTTATGGCGACTGGGCAAATGAAAAAAGCCTTACTTCTCGATGGTGAAACACGTTCAAAAGTTTATAGTCCTAAAGATCGTCGAACTGCTTTTATTTTTGGAGATGGGGGTGTTGCTGCTCTTATCGAATCAGGTAAAGAATTTGGCGAGAGTTACTTTTCGATAAATTCAGATGGCAGTAAAGCTGATTTGATTAAAATAAAGGCTGGCGGTTACAGATATCCCAGCTCTATTGAAACACTTCAAGAAAAAGTTGTTGACGAATATGGCAATATGCGATCCGATGAACATGGATTTATGGATGGTGGAGAGGTATTTAATTTTCTTATAAAAGAAATTCCTCCTGATATTAAAAGAATTTTCGAGTTTAGCGGAATATCCCGAGAATCTATTGATTATATCGTCTTTCATCAGGCTAATAAATTCATGAATGATTATTTGGTAAAAAAATTAAAAATTGAAGAAGCTAAAGCTCCTTTTTCCATTCATAAGTACGGTAACACTTCATCCGTGTCTATACCCCTAACCATTGCAGACAGCCTGGCGGGTAAATTAAAAGGAAAGAAAGTTCTTCTATCGGGCTTTGGAGTAGGAATGACATGGGCTTCGGCAATTTTAAATTTTGACGATTGTGTGATTCCTGAAATTGTTGAATTAGAATAGTGGAAAATCCATTCGATATTAGTGGTAAAAAAATTCTTATAACCGGTGCATCCTCTGGTATTGGCAGGGCTATTGCTAAGGTATTAGCCCGTCAAAATGCATCTCTTTTTCTCTCAGGCCGCAATCTGAAACACCTAGAGGAAACTCGATCCCTTTGCAATGGCACACATCAAATTATAACTGCTGACTTAGGAAATATTACAGACATTGTCAATTTAGTTAACCAAGTCGAAGTCCTTAATGGCTTGGTCTTTTCTACGGGTATCAATAAAAGATTACCTCTGAAATTGATATCCAAAGAGGCAACAGAATCTGTTATAAATGTGAATTCGTCAGCTCTTATTTATCTAACTAGCAATCTTTTAAAGCATAAAAAAATTAAAGAAGGTAGCTCTATTGTTGTCATCTCATCTGTGGCAGCCCGGTATTCATCTCTGGGAAACATTCTCTACATGGCTTCAAAAGGTGCACTAGAGGCTGCTCTTAGGGGTATGGCATTAGAGCTGGCTCATTATAAAATTCGAATGAATTCCATCAAGCCAGGTATGATAATGACCCATCTTACCTCTGTCCTGGATCAAGAGATGATAGAGAATGATATGAAAAAATATCCTCTCGGTCGCTATGGCAAGCCTGAAGATGTGGCATATCTTGCTTTATATTT
>CALJNV010000069.1 GCA_937981455.1 uncultured Bacteroidales bacterium
AAAAAATCGATGAAATACTCAGCAGAAGGCGCTCTTGTTGAAAAAGTTGAAGAAAATGAGCAAGGGATAAGTAAAACTTTTTATGAGTATTCCTCCGAAGGTTTGCTTTTGAAAACTACCGTATTGAATGAATACGATGAATTAATTCATGAATATGAAATCATTATGCATGATGGTCCTAAAGTCTTAAAAGCAAGAGAAAAGTCAACCCATTCGCCAGAAAAATGGATTGAATCGTCATATGATGATCGGGGAAGGATGATCAATGAAGTTACCACTTTGAGTGAGGGTACATTCTTTAGTGAGGTTCGAAGATATTACGATGAAAATGGAAGACTTATTGAGCAGCAAATTATTACCGGGCCTGGCTATGGTAGTAATCCACAATTTTTACGGTATAAATATAAATATGAACCCTTAGCATGAATATTTAATCGTATCCCTCTGAACCCCCATACAACGCGCATTAGGGATATAAGGTCATCGATAAGATGAAGAATAAGGATAAATTGTTAAATTTGACAGGATTATTTTTATACTAATACCCCTGCCCATGAAAAAATTTGGCGTCTGGATTATTTTTTCTTTGTGGTTCTGCTCGGGATGTGGACAGGGACCGATGCACTCCATGTCTGGTAAAAAAGAATGTTTACCAGACAGCTTGACCAGTGCCGTGTTTAGAGTGGAAGGCGGATGGGGCTACGAGATCATTAAAAATGGTAAAGTACTTATTTATCAGCCTTTTATTCCTGTAATTGAGGGGCGTATTCCTTTCAGGGATAGCAATGATGCTTTGATAACGGCATTATGTGTGATTGAAAAAATTCGTAAAAATAAAATACCTCCGGCCTTAACACACTTCGAGCTTGACTCAATGGAGGTAATACCCAGTGAATCTGCTTTAACCAAAAAACCATGAAAGACCAGTTATTCTTCAGGTGGATATTAGCAAGTATCCTCCTTTTACAAGTAATTTATTTAAAAGGGCAAGATACATGGCTTAACCGCAGTTCTTTTGGGGGTACTGCGCGCAAGGGCCCGGTGGCCTTCGAAGCGGGCGGTAAGGCCTATTTGGGAACAGGCTTTGATGCTGTTTATAGAAAAGATTTTTGGGAATACGATCCTTCATTGGATACCTGGACACAAGTGGCAGACCTCGCTGGGCCAGCTAGGGCTTATGCTACAGCATTTGGTATTAATGGCAAAGGATATGTAACCACAGGGTACAATGGTGGATTTCTGGCCGATACATGGGAATACAATCCAGCGACCAATACGTGGACATCGAAAGGGGCTTTTGGTGGAGGTGCCCGTCAAGGAAGTGTAGCTATGGTTATAGGTGATAGAGCATATGTTGGAACAGGCTTTGATGGGTCGTATCGAAAGGATTTTTACGAATATAATCCAACCTCCAACACCTGGACCCCAAAAGCTTCTTTGCCGGGTCAGGGACGCATATACGCAGCAGCCTTTGTCATAGGTATGAGAGGATACTTGGGAACGGGATACAGTGGTACCTACTTAAGCGATTTTTATAGCTACGATAGGCTAACGGATTCTTGGTCAACTATTGCCTCCATGGGAGGCGGCAACCGCAGCGGTGCCATAGCCTTCGGCATCAACGGAAAAGGTTATGTGGGCCTGGGCGATGACGGCACCAATCTAAAAAAAGATTTATGGGAATATAACCCTACCTCTGGACTCTGGACCCGCAAAAGCGATCTGCCTGCTTTACCCCGTGAAAATGCAGCATTTTTTGTGGTCGAAGGCAGTGCGTATATATCGTGCGGGGGAGATAATGCAACCGGCTATTTCAATGATTTATGGCAATGGCTACCCGACCAGTGTCAATTGAGCCTTGTGGCTAATAAACAAAATGTAGCCTGTTCGGGTGCGGCTAATGGATCCATTGATCTCATTGCCATCGATGGTACCCCACCGATTATTTACACCTGGAGTAATGGCGACAACACTTCCTCAATAGCCAATCTAGCTCCAGGTACCTATGCTGTAACCGTTAAAGATGCCAGCAATTGCTCACAGCGCCATACCTTTACCGTGGGTGAGCCCCCTGCACTTATATTCGGTAGCGATACTTCGGAATGGAATCTGGCACGAAGTGGTGGGGGGATAGGAAACGACGCCGGACATTATATTACTGCAGATGCAGCCGGAAATATTTTTATTCTTGGTACCTTCTCTGGAACTTCAACATTTACATCCACAAGTCTGACTAGCCAAGGAGGCCTCGATATTTTTTTGGCAAAATACAACAGTTTGGGTACTTTGCAATGGATAAAACAGGTAGGGGGTTCATTGGACGATGAACCTGGAGGCCTGGCTCTGGATAGCCTTGGCAATATATTTATAACAGGCTCTTTCAGAGTGATGGCCTTTTTGGGCAATCAACAAGTATTTGCAGCAGGCGAAAGTGATGTATTCTTGGCAAAGTACAGCCCCTCCGGTGTATTGCAGTGGGTTCAAACAGGAGGTGGGCTTTTCGAAGACAAAGCAACATCTATTGCTGTAGATGCCCACGGAAATATTGTTATAGCTGGTTATTTTCAGGGAAATAGCACTTTTCAAGGTCAAACCGTAAGTGGATTAGGAAGCGAAGATGTCTTTGTAGCGCGATATAGCCCCAGTGGGAATCTGGAATGGATAGCCACAGGAGGGAGCACTTCTCCCGATAGAGCTACGGGGGTTAGCATTTCCATCACGGGTGATATTATTGCTACCGGAAATTTTCAGAACACAGCTACATTTGGCAGCTTAAATTTAAACAGTGCAGGGGGAAATGACATTTTTGTCGCTATTTACAGTCGTTATGGGCAGATTAAAGCCCTTTACAGCGCAGGAGGCAGCAATGATGATCATCCAGTAGGTGTATTGACAAACGAAGCTGGAGATATATTTATCGCAGGAACTTTTAGTGGAAATGCAGAATTTGGAACTTTTAATCTTACTTCGAGTGGAGGACGGGATGGTTTTGTTTTCAAAATGACCCCCGCGGGGGTTGTTCAGTTTGCCGTAAAAACTGGAGGTACAGCAGACGAGTATATCATGGGATTGGCGTTGGACCCCATGGGAAATATTTTTGTAACAGGAAAATTTTCTTCATCTTTTGTTTTGGGAAACACTTCACTACAAAATGTAGGAGGCACCGATGCTTTTGTTGCACGCCTGGATGCATCAGGGATTTGGCGAATGGCAAGGCAGGCTGGAGGTTCTGGCAACGATGTAGGAGGATGGATATGCATCGACCCGATGGGGCGGGTTTTGTTTACAGGTTCTTTTGAAAATAACTTTTTGATCGCTGGTCTTACATTGAGCAGTCAAGGAGGGCCTGACATGCTATTTGCCCGATTGAAAGAGTTTCAGCAATATGTTGCACCTACGATTGTCCCTGTTTCTTGTGAGGGAGGCACCGATGGTATCATAACTACACAGGCCGCTGGAGGAACCCCACCTTATGCCTGGAACTGGTCGAACGGGGCCAACACACCTACCTTGAATAATATTCCCAGCGGAACCTATAACTTCTCCCTGATCGATGCCAAAGGCTGCGTCAAAGATACCAGCTTTGTTGTAGGTTTTACGTATCCATTACCTACCCCTCCCGTAGCATTGTTAAGTGATCGGAATAACTTTTGTGCCGATGATCCCGGCAACATAGTTCTGACAGCCATTGGGGGCTCAGGTCAGACTTTGGCCTGGTATACTGAGAATTGTGGAGGTACACTGGTAGGTACCGGCACCAACCTGGTAATACCTTCTCCCGCCGTTACAACCACCTATTATGCCCGATGGGAGACTCAATGCGGAAACTCTTCATGTATATCTCTTACAATAAATGTTTTACCCTTACCTCAACCCCCAATAAGTATTACTGCAAGCCAGAATACCGTTTGCGCCGGAACCGGCCTAATAACACTTACAGCTACAGGTGGCAGTGGCGAAGTATTTCGGTGGTATAGTGATGCATGTGGAGGAACTTTAATTGCTACAGGCAATCCGGTCTCCCTCCCGGCACCCATCACAAATACCACTTATTATGGTAGGTGGGAATCCGTCTGTGGACAATCGGCCTGCCTGGAGGTTTCCATCAACGTACTTTCTCTTCCACAACCTGTTACATCAGTGTCCTCCAATGTTAATAATATTTGTTATAACTATTCGGGCACCCTCACACTAACAGCGTCAGGGGGATGGGGTAATGTACTCAAATGGGGCTTAAGTTGCCACGGTCCTGATATCTACCAGGGTACACCCGCCCTCCTCGACCCTCCCAATACTACTACAACTTATTACGTTTGGTGGGAAAACTCTTGCGGAGCCTCCCTATGTGATTCCATTACCATTCAAGTAATAGATCCACCACTTATGCCCACATCTGCTAGCGTAAGTAATCCTGTTTATTGTTTAAATACAGTCAGCCAGATAACTCTTTCTGTCAGCGGTGGTGCTGGAGATTACGTAAAATGGTTTAGCGGATATTGTGGCAGCCAGAATGTAGTGGGTATAGGCAATCCAATTACCCTCGCTGCTCCGACCACCTCTACCGCCTATTATGCACGTTGGGAAAATGTGTGTGGATTTTCGCAATGTGTGCCTGTGCAGGTAACAGTAAATCCTGTTCCTACAGCTACTTTTAGTGGATTGCTGGGTGGATATTGTGAAGATGCCACCCCAGTGACGCTTATTGGAAATCCTCTGGGAGGGACTTACACCGGTCCGGGAATTACTGATTTTGGAACGGGTGTGGCTCTTTTCAATCCTGCAGCAGCCGGCCCTGGAGGACCTTATCTGATTACCTATTCCTATACCGATGCCAACGGCTGCTTTGATGATGATATAAAATATACCACCGTATATCCCCTTCCTTACGTGAATTTTACCGGATTGAAATCTACTTACTGCGTCAACGAACCCTCTGCCCAGCTTACCGGCAATAACGCACCTTACGGGGGATTCTCGGGATCAGGTATAACCTTTTCTACCAATGGTATGGGGATTTTTAACCCTTCAGTGGCAGGTGTGGGAGGCCCATATTCCATCACCTACACGTACACCAGCTCTCAAGGCTGTTCCAATAGCATATCCAAGCAAACCACAGTGAGCGGACTCCCAGATGTGAGCTTTACAGGATTAGAACCCACCTATTGTGTTAATAGCAATATTTCCATTTTAAACGGCAATCATGCACCTGATGGATATTTTAGTGGCGCAGGTATAGTGAACATTGGATTTGGTCAAGCAGTATTCGACCCCTCTCTGGCGGGTGCGGGTGGGCCTTATGCTATTACCTATACTTACACCGATCCTAATGGTTGCACCAATACCGCCACCCAA
>CALJNV010000070.1 GCA_937981455.1 uncultured Bacteroidales bacterium
AAGAGGAACGCTTGGGTGAGCTGCAAAGCCTTCAGCCTCTGTTGCAGCCCAAACTACTTTTAAAAGACCTTCTTCAGTCATGTAGCGAATGTTGCTGAGTGGACTTTGAATGGATTCAATGGCCATGAGGTCGGCAGGGTATTCAAAGTAAAGGGCAAAACCACTCATGGTCAGCGGATGGCTGGGGTAAACGGGAATGCTAAAGTATTCGTTGGCTGCAGCTTCAATTTCTCCCCTCTCGGTAGCCTCCATCACCAACTCGGCTTTGGTTAGGTTGGGGATAAACGATCCATTTACATCCGCTGAAGAGGAACCACCCATATTGTTTCCATCTTTCAGTCCGGCCACTACGTTGGTTTCTGTAAATACCCAGTTTCCGGCAGGGAAGGGGTAGCCATAAAGGAACCATCCAAAAACAACAGTAAAATAATCGTTCCAGTTAATCACCCCGTTGGCATCTACATCGGCTGCAAGCTGTTGAATGGGGGTGAAACTGTAAAATCCAAGAATATTAAGAAGAATGAGGTTCGCATCCTGCAGAGTTATTCCTCCCGAGGGAATGGTTGTGGAGGCTGAGAGATGATAGGTACCCGCTGGTACATTGGTGAAGGAGTACTGTCCCGCCTGGTTCGTAAAAGTAGTTTGTAAAATATTTCCAGCCAGGTCTTTGAGGTCAACTTGAACGCCAGGGATGGGCTTATTGGGTTTGTTATGATATAGAACCGACCCATCAATAGTGAATTGCGCGAAGCTCACCATGCTTAGCAGCACAAAGAATAAGGTGGATAAAAATTTCATTGTAGGTTTCATAAAAGTTTAATTTGGTTAAATAATAAAAGATAAGTCCACGTTCATGGGCGGGGATCCATGTAGTACTCTTATTTTATAGTTCTATTTGGGGGGTAAAGGTTACTTTTTTGAATAAAGTTTTTGACAAAATTTTGTTAATAAAGTTTTAATATATTGTTATACAGCAATTTAAGAATTTATTAAAATAGAGGTTGAGGTCTGGTTTGTAAACGAGTGAAAATGTGTATCTTTGCAGCCTCATTTTATTAACCAATTAAAAGCGAGGTATTTTTTATGATTATTGTCCCTGTTAAAGAAGGCGAAAGCATTGATCGGGCATTGAAAAAGTTCAAACGTAAGTTTGAAAAAACCGGAGTAATTCGTGAGCTACGCACAAGGCAGAGCTACACCAAACCTTCGGTGAAACGTCGTGATCAGGTATTGCGGGCCATCTTTATTCAGAAGCTCAGGAATCAAGAAGAAGGCTAAGCATTTTCTGGGACTTCTGAAGGGAGAGATCCGGGAGAATTGAACTTTTTTCCCGGATTTGTTTTATATTTATGGCTATGGATAATCAGAGACTGATTGAAGAATTTGTATTATACCTCAAAAGTGTAAAGCGATATTCGAGTTACACATGTAGATCGTATTATAAAGACCTGAATCAGTTGCAAGGCTACCTAGAAACAACTTATGCGGGTATTTCTTTACTAGAAGTAGATCGGGATATGTTGAGGAGTTTTGCGGTTTGGTTGCTTGATCACAGGTTAAAGCCTGCCAGTGTTCATCGAAAAATGGTTTCGGTTCGTTCTTTCTATAAAAAGCTTATTTTGGATGGGAGGATGGAAATGAATCCGGCCCAGAATCTTCCCCTGCCCAAGATACCTCACCGTCTTCCAGTATTTGTAGATGAAGATAAGTTAAAAACGCACCCTCCAAGAATGATTGCCCTAGCCGAAAACCGGGATGAATATGAAAGCATTCGAGATGCTTTGATGGTTGAGTTATTATATGCTACGGGTATGCGCCTTTCCGAGTTGACGGGCTTGTCGCTTTCTAGTATTGACCTTAAGCAAAAATTTGTCAAGGTATATGGGAAACGGGCTAAAGAGAGGGTGATCCCCTTGGGCGAAACTTTAATTGAGGAGATCGAAAAATATTTCGATGTATATGAGCGTTATTTTAAGCTTTGTAAGCCCCAGGACCCGCTTTTTAGAACCTCTAAAGGGAAAAAAGTGTATCCCATGCTTGTATATCGACTCATAAATGCATATCTTAGCAAGTTGACAACTTTAGATAAAAAAAGTCCACATGTCTTGAGACACAGTTTTGCTACCCACCTTCTCAATGCAGGGGCAGACATAGGGGCTATCAAGGAGTTGTTAGGACATAGTAGCTTGGCGTCCACTCAGGTTTATACGCACACTTCCTTCGAACATTTAAAATCTGTTTACAAAAACAATGATCCACGAAAAATGAAACCCCCTAAATTCTAAATAAGAAAGGAGTAAGTTATGAACGTGAAGATTAACTCAGTACATTTTAAAGCTGATCGAAAGCTTGAAGCTTTCATTCAGGAGAAAGTCGGCAAGCTGACGCAATATTTTGATGGTATAGTGTCAGCCGATGTAATACTCAAACTTGAAAACACGGAGACTCCTGAAAACAAGATTACTGAAATAAAGCTGAGTATACCGGGCAACGATCTGTATGCCAAAAAACAAAGCAAAACTTTTGAGGAAGCAACCGATGAAGTGGTTGATGCACTGAAAGTGCAGATTAAGAAATATAAAGAAAAGTTGAGGGGTTTATAAAAAAATTTTCATCGAAGTTTGTTTGTTAAGAAATTTGTTTTACTTTTGCAGTCCCTTTTCGGGGCTGCTTTTTTTAGAAGCGCATAGAGCTTCAGAACGGAAAAGCGACAAGTTCTTTAAAAGGTCATGACATCATCAACCAATTGGGGAGATTCCAGAGCGGTCAAATGGGGCAGACTGTAAATCTGTTGGCGCAGCCTTCGGAGGTTCGAATCCTCCTCTCCCCACGACCTCTTAAGCGGAAGTAGCTCATTTGGCAGAGCGAAAGCCTTCCAAGCTTTAGGTAGCGGGTTCGAATCCCGTCTTCCGCTCAATAACAGCCGATGTAGCTCAGGGGTAGAGCACTTCCTTGGTAAGGAAGGGGTCACGAGTTCAATTCTCGTCATCGGCTCACATTTTTGTGTATAAACTTAAACCCGAAACTTTTACTTAACATCTCTTTAATATGGCAAAAGAAAAATTCGATCGTTCCAAACCGCACGTAAACATTGGAACCATTGGTCACATTGACCACGGTAAGACTACCTTGACCGCAGCCATCACGCTGGTTCTTTCAAGGGCCGGCCTTTCGGAGTTCAGGTCTTTCGACTCCATCGACAATGCTCCTGAAGAAAAAGCACGCGGTATAACAATCAACACCGCTCACATTGAATATCAGACTTCAAATAGGCACTATGCCCACGTAGACTGCCCCGGTCATGCTGACTATATCAAAAATATGATTACCGGTGCTGCCCAGATGGATGGTGCTATACTTGTAGTCGCTGCTACCGACGGTCCCATGCCCCAAACCCGTGAGCACATACTGCTCGCTCGTCAGGTAGGTGTACCTCGTTTGGTCGTATTCATGAATAAAGTGGACCTAGTAGATGACCCCGAGCTGCTCGACCTGGTAGAAATGGAAACCCGTGAGCTTCTCAGCTTCTATGGTTTCGATGGTGACAATACCCCTGTCATTCGGGGTTCCGCATTGGGTGCCCTCAACGAAGAACCCAAGTGGGTGGAAACCGTTATGGAGCTCATGAAGGCTTGTGATGAGTGGATCCCTCTGCCTCAGCGCGATCGTGACAAACCCTTCCTGATGCCTATTGAAGACGTATTTTCTATCACCGGTCGCGGAACCGTTGCTACGGGTAGGATTGAAACAGGTGTAATCCGTACAGGTGATCCCGTAGAAATCATTGGTTTAGGCGCCGAAAAGCTGAAATCAGTGGTTACGGGTGTGGAAATGTTCCGTAAGATTTTAGATGAGGGTGAAGCCGGTGACAATGCAGGTCTATTGCTTCGTGGTATTGATAAAGATGAAATCCGCCGTGGTATGGTTATTGCGGCTCCCGGAAGCATCAAACCTCACAAACATTTCAAGGCTCAGGTTTACATCCTGAAAAAAGAAGAAGGTGGTCGTCATACCCCCTTCCACAATAAATATCGTCCCCAGTTTTATTTCCGAACGACTGACGTAACAGGCGAAATTAGCCTGCCTGCTGGCGTAGAAATGGTAATGCCTGGTGACAACCTTGAAATTGAAGTTAAACTGATTTACGAAATTGCAATGAACCTCAACCTGCGTTTCGCTATCCGCGAGGGTGGTCGTACCGTAGGAGCAGGTCAGGTAATTGAAATTCTTGACTAATCGATTTCTTTTGCATATTAAGCTTCTGAAAGTGTCCCTGCCTCATTGGGCAGGGCACCGTAAGATGCGAAAAGCAAAATTTACGGGTGTAGCTCAATTGGTAGAGTAGCGGTCTCCAAAACCGTTGGCTGGGAGTTCGAGTCTCTCCACCCGTGCAAACTTGCAAAACCCATGGCTAAAAATAAACTGACAGAATATTTCCGGGAAAGCTACGAAGAACTGGTTCACAAAGTAACGTGGCCTACCTGGAGCGAACTTCAGAACAGCGCTGTAGTAGTATCCATTGCTTCCCTGATCATCGCATTAGTGGTGTTCATGATGGATATTACCTTCGAAAACATTCTTAAATTCTTTTACGGACTTTTTTAGTTCGTAAAGTTTTCAAGGCGCAAACCCTTCCGGAACCTATTCCTTTAATGTCAGAAAGGTGTGTATGAGCGAAGAGAAAAAGTGGTACGTAGTAAGAGCCATCAGCGGAGGTGAAAAAAAAGTGAAGCAGTATCTCGAAAACGAGATTAAAAGACTTCATTTAGAGGATTTCATCTCCCAGATCCTCATACCCACTGAGAAGGTCTATCAGATTA
Source organism: uncultured Bacteroidales bacterium (assembly GCA_937981455.1). Classification (GTDB taxonomy): domain Bacteria; phylum Bacteroidota; class Bacteroidia; order Bacteroidales; family TTA-H9; genus UBA2030. Next base: position 4,821 of record CALJNV010000070.1, read on the forward strand.
ACAAGCAGGGAAAAAAAGTTTCGAAAGAACGAAACTATTTTCCTGGTTATGTGTTGGTAGAGGCCCACTTAACAGGCGAGATTCCACATATAATTCGCAACATCCCTGGTGTTCTTGGTTTCTTGGGGACAGGCGACCAACCTCAACCTTTGCGTCAGTCTGAGGTCAATCGTTTGCTTGGAAAGGTGGACGAGCTTGCCACAGCCGGTGAAGAAATCAATACACCTTTTATTGTGGGAGAGACTGTTACGGTCATCGATGGACCTTTTAATAGTTTTAGTGGAGTTATTGAAGAAATCAATGAGGAAAAGAAGAAGCTAAAGGTTATGGTGAAAATCTTTGGTCGAAAAACTCCGCTGGAACTTAGTTTTACGCAAGTTGCTAAGGAATAGGCTTTTGTAGGTGTCCAACCGGGTAAATGTTTGCCTGGGGGAAATTTCAATTTTTAATATCAACACAAATGGCAAAAGAAGTAACCGGAATCATCAAGTTGCAAATCAAAGGCGCTGCTGCAAATCCGGCTCCTCCCATAGGCCCCGCACTCGGCTCGAAGGGAGTCAACATCATGGAATTTTGCAAGCAGTTTAATGCCCGTACACAAGACATGGCCGGAAAAATTGTTCCGGTTATTATTACTGTATATAAGGACAAGTCTTTTGATTTTGTTATCAAGACCCCACCGGTTGCCATACAATTGCTTGAGGCGATTAAAGCACAGAAGGGAAGTGCAGAACCCAACCGCAAAAAAATTGGTTCCGTTACATGGGATCAGGTAAGGGAAATTGCTACAGTAAAGATGCCCGACCTCAACTGCTTTACTATTGAATCGGCAATGAAGATGGTAGCCGGAACCGCACGCAGCATGGGAATCACTATCACAGGCGATTCGCCCTTTGCTGAGTAATTATTAATTGCTAAAGCGTCGTAAATATCGACATAAAATTAACAAGACCTGAAATGGCAAAATTGACACGCAAAAGGAAAGAAGCTTTAGCCAGGTACGAGAAGGACAAAGCCTACACGTTAGCCGAAGCTGCTGAAATTGTGAAGAAAATTACTACCACCAACTTCGATGCCTCGGTTGACCTGGATGTCCGCCTAGGCGTAGATCCTCGTAAAGCCAATCAAATGGTTCGTGGTGTGGTAACTCTTCCGCATGGCACGGGCAAAAATGTAAGGGTGCTGGTCCTTTGCACTCCCGACAAGGAAGAAGAGGCTAAAGCTGCAGGTGCTGATTATGTTGGTCTTGACGAATACATTAACCAAATTAAGGGGGGTTGGACTGATGTGGATGTTATAATCACCACCCCCAATGTAATGCCTAAAGTAGGTGCCCTCGGTAAAATACTAGGCCCACGCGGCTTGATGCCGAACCCAAAATCGGGTACTGTTACTATGGACATTGCTACTGCGGTTAAGGAGGTCAAGGCCGGTAAAATTGATTTCAAGGTAGATAAATATGGTATTGTGCATGCCCCAATCGGTAAGGTATCGTTTGATGCAGAAAAAATTTTTGAAAATGCTAAGGAACTTCTGCAAACTATTATCAAACTGAAGCCAGCCGCTGCCAAGGGTACGTATATAAAGAGTATTTATCTATCGAGTACGATGAGTCCTGGTATACAGGTAGATCCCAAATCTATAACTGTAGCCTAGGGGGCTGTCAGCACTAACCGGCATAATAAGAACCGATTATGAGAAAAGAAGAAAAAAATCAGCTCATAGAAGTCTTAACAGAAGAAATCAGGAGCAGCAACTATTTCTATTTAACGGATGCATCGGAGCTCAATTCAGAGACCACGAGCCAGCTTCGCAGGCTTTGCTTTCGTAGAAATGTGCGCCTGAAGGTGGTTAAAAACACCCTGTTGAAGAAAGCAATGGAACGCAGTGGTCGTGACTACAGCGAACTTTTTCAGACGCTCAAAGGGCACACTGCAATTATGTTTGCCGATTCCGGCAAAGTACCTGCCCAATTAATACAGGAGTTCAGACAAAAGTTTAAGACCCCTAAGCCTTTGTTTAAGGGGGCTTATGTGGAAGAGTCTGTATACATTGGCGAGGCACAACTGGAAACTCTTGCCAACCTTAAAACCAAGAACGAACTCATTGGCGATATTATTGGTCTGCTGCAGTCGCCTGCACGCAATGTGGTATCTGCTTTGCAGTCGGGTGGAGGTAAACTGGCTGGAATTGTTAAAACCCTCTCTGAACGTCCTGAATAAGGAACTCTCTTTGAAAACGAATTTTAATTTTTAGAAAACAAGCAAATTAATAACTTTTAAATACATAATAAAAATGGCAGATCTGAAAGCTTTTGCAGAACAGTTGGTAAATCTAACGGTTAAGGAAGTCAACGAACTTGCAAAAATTCTCAAAGAAGAATATGGAATTGAACCTGCAGCTGCAGCTGTAGCAGTGGCAGCCCCTGCAGCTGGCGCTGGGGCCGCGCAGGAAGCTGTTGAAGAAAAAACCTCTTTCGACGTTATTCTGAAAGACGCTGGCAAAGAAAAGCTTAAAGTTGTAAAACTGGTTAAAGAGCTCACCAGCCTGGGTCTTAAAGAAGCCAAAGACCTCGTGGACGCTGCTCCGAAGCCTTTAAAGGAAGGCGTTAGCAAGGATGAAGCCGAAGCCCTCAAGAAATCTCTGGAGGAAGTCGGTGCTGTTGTTGAGATTAAGTAAATTTGACTTCTTATCCATACGGATGTAAACTGCCGTCCTGTTTGAGCGGACGGTAGTTTGCATCTTTGTTGGTATATAATCTTTAACGTTCTTTTTCTTGATAATCAGAAATTTAAAAATCTACTACCTTGGCGCAAATTAAAAACGAACGGATAAATTTCGGGACCACCAAAATTTCGATGCCCTACCCGGATTTTCTTGATATACAGCTTAAATCATTCCGGGATTTTTTTCAGCTCGAAACCAATCCGGAAAACCGCGTTAACGAAGGGCTATTCAAAGTTTTTTCCGAAAACTTCCCCATAACCGATGCACGAAACAATTTTGTTCTGGAGTTTCTGGATTACTTCATCGACCCGCCTCGTTATTCTATTGAAGAATGCCTTGAACGTGGCCTTACCTACTCGGTTCCGTTAAAGGCAAAATTGAAACTTTATTGCACCGACCCTGAGCATGAAGATTTTGAAACCATCATCCAAGATGTTTTTCTTGGGATGATACCTTACATGACGCCAAAAGGTACTTTCGTGATTAATGGCGCCGAACGTGTAGTAGTTTCTCAATTGCACCGCGCACCGGGTGTATTTTTTTCCCACTCCAGGCATGCCAATGGTTCACCCCTTTATTCTGCCCGAATCATTCCCTTTAAGGGGTCGTGGATGGAGTTTACTACAGACATCAATAATGTCATGTATGCCTACATTGACCGAAAGAAAAAATTGCCGGTAACTACGCTGTTGCGTGCCATTGGTTATGAAACTGATAAAGATATTCTAGATCTTTTTGGCCTGTCTGAAGAAGTTAAGGTTTCAAAAACCACGGCAAAAAAATTGATTGGTCAAAAACTGGCCGCTCGTGTTGTACGTTCCTGGATTGAAGACCTGGTTGACGAAGAGACCGGTGAAGTGGTTTCTATGGAACGTAACGAAGTGATTATTGATCGTGAAACTGTACTCGAACCTCATCATATTGATCTTATTCTTGATGCGGATGTAAAAACTGTTCTCATTCACAAGCAAGAAGAAGATCAGCTCGATTACTCCATTATTTTTAATACCCTCCAGAAAGACGCAGCCAATTCTCAGAAAGAGGCTGTTGAATATATTTATTTTCAATTGCGTAATGCTGCCCCCCCCGACGAAGAAACCGCTAAGGGCATTATCGACAAGCTCTTCTTCTCCGATAAACGTTACGATTTAGGAGATGTAGGTCGATATCGTATTAACAAAAAACTCGGCTTGGACATTGCTGAAGATATTAAAGTCCTTACCAAAGAAGACATCATTGCCATCATCAAATATCTGGTGGCCATGGTAAACAATAAAGCCGAAAGCGATGACATTGACCACCTGAGCAATCGAAGGGTGCGTACAGTGGGAGAGCAACTTTATGGTCAGTTTGGTGTGGGGTTGGCACGCATGGCTCGTACCATTCGTGAACGCATGAATGTTCGCGACAATGAGGTGTTTACACCTATTGACCTCATAAATGCGAAGACTTTATCGTCGGTTATCAATTCTTTTTTTGGTACCAACCAGTTGTCCCAATTCATGGACCAGACCAATCCTTTGTCGGAGGTCACTCATAAGCGTAGGATTTCGGCTTTGGGCCCTGGAGGACTTACTCGCGATAGGGCGGGATTCGAAGTGCGTGACGTTCATTTTACCCACTATGGTCGTTTGTGTACGATCGAAACTCCTGAAGGTCCCAACATCGGTCTCATTTCATCGCTGTGCGTGTTTGCAAAGGTCAACCATCTTGGATTTATCGAAACACCTTACTTTAAGGTTGAAAACGGAAGGGTGTTGCTTGAAGAGCCTCCCGTTTATCTTTCGGCTGAGGCAGAAGAAAAATACGTAATAGCCCAGGCCAATACGCCTATGGCTGAAGATGGCACTTTGCTCCCCGAGCGTTTAAAGGTTAGATATCAAGCCGATTATCCCATAGTTTCACCTATGGAGGTTAACCTGATAGATTGCGCGCCTAATCAGATTGCCTCCATTGCGGCCTCACTCATACCCTTCCTTGAACACGATGACGCCAACCGTGCACTGATGGGTTCGAACATGATGCGTCAGGCAGTGCCCTTGCTCAACCCCGAAGTACCTATTGTAGGTACGGGTATTGAAGGCGATGTAGCTCGCGATGCTCGCGTGCTCATCAATGCCGAAGGGGATGGGGTGGTGGAATATGTGGATGCTAAACGCATAACTATTCGTTACGAACGAACCGACCTTGAACGTCTTATCTCTTTTGAAGACGACGTTAAAACGTATTACCTGACCAAGTTCCAGCGAACCAACCAGAATACTACTATTAACTTACGTCCCATTGTACGTAAAGGCGATCGCATAACTAAAGGCCAGGTGTTGTGCGAAGGTTATGCTACCAGCCGGGGAGAACTTGCCCTAGGCCGCAACCTCATGGTTGCTTTCATGCCCTGGAAAGGATACAACTTCGAGGATGCCATAGTAATATCTGAGAAAGTTGTAAAAGAGGATATTTATACTTCTATCCATATTGAGGAATTTACGCTTGAGGTGCGAGACACCAAGCGCGGGCAGGAAGAACTGACCAATGATATCCCTAATGTGAGCACCGAAGCATTGAAAGACCTAGATGATAATGGGTTGATTCGTATAGGGGCTGAAGTACGTGAAGGCGATATTCTTATTGGCAAAACCACGCCCAAGGGCGAGAGCGACCCTACACCCGAAGAAAAACTTCTCAGAGCCATCTTTGGTGATAAGGCAGGTGATGTGAAGGACGCCTCTCTGAAAGCGCCCCCGTCAATGAAAGGTGTGGTTGTAGATAAGAAACTTTTTTCCAGGGTTATTAAAGAACGAAAACCCAAGTCGAAAGAAAAAGATATTCTGAAGGAGATTGAAGATGAATTCAGGAAGAAATCCATTGAATTGAAAAACAAATTAGTGGAGAAATTGATGATATTGCTTGAGGGTCGTACTTCTCAAGGGGTTTACGATAACTTCAAGCAGGAAATCGTCCCCAAAAAAGCCAAGTTTACCGAGAAAATTCTGTTTGATATTGATTACAGTACGGTTAATCCGAATCGTTGGACCAACGATAAGGATAAGAACGAGCTGATTAAGACACTCATAAACAATTATAATATTCATTACCGCGAGATTTTAGGTGTATACAACCGTAAGAAATTTGTAGCTACAGTTGGCGACGAATTGCCCAATGGGATTGTACAAATGGCTAAGGTATATGTGGCCAAAAAACGTAAATTGACCGTAGGGGACAAAATGGCGGGTCGTCACGGGAATAAAGGTATTGTTGCAAAAATAGTGCGCGAAGAAGATATGCCTTTTTTGGCCGACGGCACCCCAGTGGATATAGTCCTAAACCCCTTGGGTGTTCCTTCCCGTATGAATCTTGGTCAGATTTATGAAACTATCTTAGGCTGGGCAGGTAAGAAATTGGGATTGCGTTTTGCCACCCCGATTTTCGACGGCGCTACGCTTGATCAAATCAATGAATATTTGCGTAAGGCTGGGCTGCCTGAAAACGGAACCACCTACCTTTACGACGGGGGTACGGGCGAACGTTTCGATCAGCCAGCAACTGTAGGTTATATCTACATGCTCAAACTACATCACCTTGTAGACGACAAGATGCATGCACGTTCCATAGGCCCTTATTCGCTCATTACCCAGCAACCCCTTGGGGGTAAAGCGCAATTCGGGGGACAGCGCTTTGGGGAAATGGAAGTTTGGGCTATTGAAGCCTTTGGTGCAGCTAACATTCTTCAGGAAATTCTAACTGTAAAATCGGATGATGTAGCTGGTAGAGCCAAGGCCTACGAAGCCATCGTCCGGGGAGAAAACATGCCGGTACCCAACATTCCCGAATCATTCAATGTATTGGTGCATGAGCTTCGCGGCTTGGGTCTCAATATTTCCTTTGAGTAACCAGTATCACTTCGTTCTTTTAAAATCGATAATTAAACACAAACATGGCATATAGAAAAGAGATCACTGCATCTATCAGTAATTTCAATCAGGTACTCATAAGCCTGGCCTCACCTGAAAGCATATTGGAGCGCTCGTATGGCGAAGTGACCAAACCTGAAACCATTAACTACAGAACTTATAAGCCCGAACGCGATGGCCTTTTCTGCGAGCGTATTTTTGGCCCTGTAAAGGACTGGGAATGTCATTGCGGAAAATACAAACGCATACGCTATAAGGGCATAGTGTGCGACCGATGCGGTGTGGAAGTTACGGAAAAGAAGGTAAGGCGGGAACGCATGGGGCATATTCAGCTCGTGGTACCCGTAGCCCATGTGTGGTATTTCCGAACGCTTCCCAATAAAATAGGCGCTTTATTGGGCTTGCCTACCAAAAAGCTCGAAAGCATCATCTATTACGAAAAGTATGTCGTTATCAATCCAGGTGTAAAAGCAGCCGATGGAGTAAAATATCTTGACTTTCTCTCAGAAGATGAATATTTTGATATTATAGAAAACCTGCCACCCGACAATCAACATCTAGATGATAGCGATCCACGTAAGTTTATTGCAAAAATGGGGGGTGAAGCTTTATACGATCTCCTATCGCGCATAGACCTGGATAAAGAATCGTTTGATCTGAGGCACAAAGCCAGTATAGAAACTTCGCAGCAGCGCAAGCAGGAAATTCTGAAGCGTTTGCAGGTTTTTGAAGCTTTTCGAGAAGCTAACCGAAGGGTTGAAAACTGTCCTGAATGGATGATTGTTAAAGTAGTTCCGGTGATTCCCCCTGAACTGCGTCCTTTGGTGCCCCTTGACGGAGGCCGCTTTGCTACCTCCGACCTTAACGACCTTTATCGTCGCGTCATTATTCGCAACAACCGATTGAAACGTCTCATTGAAATCAAGGCGCCTGATGTCATTTTGCGCAATGAGAAGCGTATGCTTCAGGAAGCTGTCGATTCACTTTTCGATAACAGCCGCAAGGCAAGCTCGGTGCGAACAGAAAGCAACCGAGCTCTCAAATCGCTCAGCGATAGCCTGAAAGGAAAACAGGGCCGCTTCCGCCAAAATCTTTTGGGTAAACGTGTCGATTATTCGGGTCGCTCTGTCATCGTGGTAGGACCTGAACTTAAACTCAACGAGTGTGGGCTTCCCAAGGAAATGGCTTCTGAGCTTTTCAAGCCCTTTATTATTCGCAAGCTGCTAGAAAGAGGCATTGTAAAAACCGTGAAATCGGCCAAAAAGATTGTAGACCGAAAAGACCCTGTAGTTTGGGATATTCTTGAAAATGTGCTCAAGGGGCATCCGGTTTTGTTGAACCGAGCACCCACCCTACACCGCCTGGGTATTCAAGCTTTTCAGCCCAAGCTTATAGAGGGAAAGGCTATACAATTGCATCCATTGGTTTGTACGGCTTTTAATGCGGATTTCGATGGCGACCAAATGGCAGTGCATGTACCCCTCGGGAATGCAGCTATTTTAGAAGCCCAACTACTAATGCTGGCATCTCATAATATTTTGAATCCTGCCAATGGTGCCCCCATTACCGTTCCCTCACAAGACATGGTATTGGGTCTTTATTATATCACCAAGGCAAGAAAATCTGAGCCCGGGCATCCTGTTAAAGGCGAAGGAAAGATTTTTTATTCGCCGGAAGAAGTGGTGATAGCCTATAACGAGAAAAAAGTCGACCTTCACGCCTTAATAAAAGTCAAAATCTCAGATTTTAGCACAGAACCACCTAAAAATCAGTTGATTGAAACCACCGTAGGCCGTGTACTTTTCAATCAGGTGGTGCCCAAAGAAATGGGTTTCATCAATCAATTGCTGACCAAGAAAAACCTTCGCGATATTATTGCAGAAGTTATCAAGCGTACTGGAACTGCCACAACCGCAAAGTTCCTTGATGATATTAAGGACTTAGGTTTTATGTCAGCTTTCCGTGGAGGTTTGTCGTTTAATCTGGGTGATGTGATTATACCTGATAATAAGGACGAATTGATAGCCCAAGCCAATGAGGAGGTTGAAGAAGTGATGTCCAACTACTCCATGGGCTTCATCACAAACAATGAACGTTACAACCAGATTATTGACATATGGACACATACCAATAGCCGCCTGACCCTCTCGCTCATGGATAGGTTGATAAAAGATAAACAAGGCTTCAACTCGCTTTATATGATGCTTGACTCAGGCGCTCGAGGTTCGAAAGAGCAGATCCGTCAGTTGGCTGGTATGCGAGGTTTGATGGCCAAGCCTAAAAAATCGGGTTCAGAAGGAGGAGAAATTATTGAAAACCCCATTATCTCCAACTTCAAAGAAGGACTCTCGGTGCTGGAATATTTTATTTCAACGCACGGTGCTCGTAAGGGTTTGGCCGATACAGCTCTTAAGACTGCTGATGCTGGATATCTAACCCGTCGTTTGGTTGACGTGGCCCATGATGTTATCATCAATGAAGAAGACTGTGGTACGTTGCGTGGACTTACGGTAACTGCCCTTAAAAAGAATGAAGAGGTTGTTGAAAGTCTATACGACCGAATTCTGGGTCGAGTTGCTTTACACGATGTTTATGATCCACAAACCGGAGAAGTACTAGCCGCTGCAGGAGAGGAGCTTAACGAAGAATTGGCTGCATTAATAGAAAAGGCAGGCATTGAATCGGTGGACATACGGTCGGTTCTTACCTGTGAATCGAAAAATGGAGTATGCGCCTTGTGCTATGGACGTAATCTTGCTACAGGAAAGCTTGTTCAAAGGGGTGAGGCTGTGGGTGTTATTGCTGCACAGTCGATCGGTGAACCTGGTACCCAGCTTACCCTGCGAACTTTCCACGTTGGGGGGGTTGCCGGTAATATCGCCATGACTTCGAAAATTGAAGCCAAATACGACGGCCGCTTGCAAATAGACGAACTTCGCTCCGTGGAATACGTTTCAGAAACCAGTCAAACTTATGATGTGGTAATTGGTCGATCGGCAGAAATGCGAATTATTGACCCCAAAACAGATGTTATACTGACCACGGCTAATATTCCCTACGGTGCTCATCTTTACGTGAAAAACGGGGATGCAGTGAAAAAAGGTGATCTCATTTGCGATTGGGATCCTTACAATGCAGTAATTGTCTCTGACGTAACAGGTGTTGTGTCGTACCACAATCTGGTGGAGGGGGTTACCTACAAGACTGAATCGGCTGAGCAAACCGGTCATCCTTACAAGGTAGTTATAGAAAGTCGCCAAAAAGTTAAGAACCCCGCCCTTCGTATCCTTACTCCTGAAGGAGAGGAAATCAAGGTTTTCGATATTCCCGTGGGTGCGCACATTCAGGTAGATAACGGGCAAACCATTAAAGCGGGTGAGTTGCTGGTAAAAATTCCTCGCGCTGTAGGTAAGACGGGTGATATCACGGGTGGACTACCCAGAGTTACTGAGCTTTTCGAAGCCCGAATACCTTCTGATCCGGCCCGAGTAGCTGAAATCGATGGCATTGTTACTTTTGGTAAAAAGCTTAAACGTGGTAATCGTGAGCTCATTATTACCAACCGAATGGGCGAAGAAAAGACCTACCTGATACCTACAACCAAACAAATTCTGGTGCAGGAAAACGACTACGTAAAAGCTGGTCAGCCCCTCTCCGAAGGCGCCATTTCTCCTGCAGATATTTTGGCCATCAAAGGCCCCATGGTGTTGCAGGAATACATTGTAAATGAAATTCAAGAAGTGTATCGGTTACAAGGTGTAAAAATCAATGACAAGCATTTCGAGGTCATTGTACGACAGATGATGCGTAAAGTTGAAATTGAAGATCCTGGTGATAGCAAATTCCTTGAAGGCGAATTGGTTAATAAGCCTGATTTTCAGGATGAAAATGATTGGCTCTTTGGTAAAAAAGTAGTAGTAGATCCGGGTGATAGTCTCAATTTAGTAGCGGGTCAGATTATAACGGCTCGAAAACTCAGGGAAGAGAATTCCCTACTCAAACGCAGGGATAAAAAGCTGGTAGAGGCTCGTGATACACGTCCGGCAACTGCTCGTCAGGTGCTGCAGGGGATAACCCGTGCTTCACTACAAACCAAAAGCTGGATTTCGGCTGCTTCGTTCCAGGAAACCACTAAGGTACTTACCCAGGCCGCGATCAATGCTAAGATTGATACCTTGCAGGGTCTTAAAGAGAATGTAATTGTAGGACACCTCATACCCGCAGGCACTGGACTTCGGGAGTACGAAAACCTTATGGTAGGTTCCAGTGAAGACTGGGATGCCCTCGAAGCGTCAAAGCGTGATTAAATTTTATCGGTAAAAATTCTCAAAACCTGGTTCCATGGATAATAAGAAGCCTCAACCTAATCAAATTCAAGTAGATTTACCTGAAGATGTAGCTACAGGCACGTACTCAAATCTGGCTATCATCACCCATTCCGACTCGGAGTTCCTTGTCGATTTCTTGAGTGCATTACCAGGAATGCCCAAAGCACGAGTGCGCTCAAGAATTATTATGACTCCGGTGAATGCCAAACGCTTGCTTAGAGCCCTACGCGATAACATCGCCAAATATGAGCAAGTGCATGGAGAGATTCGTGAGACCGGCCCGGATGGCGGAGGCTTTCCCATGAACCTGGGCCCCACGGGTATGGCTTGATAATTCCTATTTTTCAATGTACTATATTGTAAGACTGTCGTGTAAACCGGCAGTCTTTTTTTTAGCCATCAATGATAATAAAGAACGAGAAAAACTAAAGGTATGAGAATACCCAACAGGGTTAACACAGCACCTCGTCGAGTGATTCCGTTTTTTCCCTTTAGAATAAACAATCCTGTAAATGCAAGCAAAATAAGGGCCCCAGCAAAAATGTCCGAAACCCAAGTCCACCAGTGTCCGGGATTGTAATGCAAAAAATTGACAGTATGAAAAATAGGCCTACGATTGATGCGCTCTACCACGGCTTCTCCAGTTTCGGTGTTTAGCATAAATGTACCACCCTCTATGAAAACTTTTAACATGTTTTCGGAAGGCATGTAATGTTTTTTAAATTTTGGGCTTTCTCCGCAGGCCTTTAACATATCGCTGATATTCTCTCGCGTGAGCTGTCCAGGATTTTGAACTGGAGCCAACTGGATGGATTTATTAGTAATTATATAGCTGGGATTCCAGTCGTTAATATGGTTGAGCGCAATGCCCGAAAGGGCATAAATAATTGTAAGAGCGAAAAATAAATAACCTAGATCGCGGTGAATTGCGCGATTATACTTTCTCCAGTTTTTTAAACCCTGCATAATTTGGTTACAATGGTTATGAAATATGACATGAATCCTCCAAAGAACCTTCGGCCCTTTATAGAAAAACCCGGCACATGGCCAGGTTGAGTGAATTGAATTAATACTGAAACTTATTTGGTAGTGTCTTTAGAATTTTCTTGCTGTTCTTCATCATCGGCCAACACATAGCTGGTGCACTTGATGGAAAAGAATGAGAGGTGACCTTTACCACTATCGAGAAGAGTGGTGCGATAGTCGGCAATACGTTGAAGTTCGGCTTCTATATCGCCTTCTTCTGCTTTCTCATGCCCAGCTTCACCCATGTGAACTCCCGCGGAGTGATCCCCTCCTTTTTTCTCTAATACTTCCTGTTCCCACTTGGCTAAATAAGCACTATCAATACGAAGCTCCTCAAGAATACCTGTAACAAAAGCGGTTTTGCCTTCCCAAGCGGCGTCAAATTTTATGTTGTCTCCTGCATCGATGCGGATGCGAGCCGAAGGGTTACTACCCACTAAAAACATGCGCCCACCGCCATGTTTGCATACATGATCTATTGTGCCACTGAGAGTGATTTCTTGGCCCACATAATTGGGAGCCATGCTTTCAAGCTCAGTTAGGTCAAATGTAACTTTCGGAAATTCTCTGCTTTGTTGGGTGCCACATGCTGCCAAAAAGAAAAGCGCAGCAAAAAAAATCAAGGTTTTTTTCATAGGCATGAAACGATTAAGGTGAAAATTTTGATGATGTGGATTGTGGTTGCAATTTTAAGGAAAAAAAATTAGCCGGCAAGTTTACCGGCTGCTAATGATATGTTAATAGGTGGAAATTTGATTCACCACCTGTATCCCTTCACGTAATTGTTCAATTCCTCAATGGATGACTCGAATGAAAAAGCATCGTTAAGCATGTAATAATTGCCAATATCATAGGTATGGCCATAAGCAAACTTTGCCAACTCGAGCTTGGTGGATTCGAAGCTGAACAACCTCATAATTTCTTTTACCTGGGAGGTCCACAAGCAATTGGAGCTTATAATTTGTTTGGCAAGCGTCAGTTTGGAGTCGTCAAAGGATTGGTTTTTGATGGAATTTAGCATAGTATTAAATTGGATTGGGTTTATTGGATATGGGCAGCCTACGGGGCCTGCATAGTTAGGTCCACCACCATATACGGGGGGCAACGGTCTAATTTGTTGCCCCACCGGCCCTGACTGTTGTATGAAATTGTTCAACTGCTCAATGGATGATTCAAAGGTAAAAGCATCGTTGAGCATATAGTAATTTCCAAGGTCATAGGTATGACCATAGGCATATTGGGCTAACTCTAACCTAGTGTCCTCAAAGCTGAACAACAGCATGATTTGCTTGACCTGGGCTGAAAGTAGGCAATTTGCATCAATTACCTGTTTGGCAATAACCAGTCGGCTGTCTTCGAAGGCCTTGGAACGAATCGATTGCAATACGTTTTCAAATTGATCTTGCGCAAGGGGCCACGGGCATCCTACAGGACCGGCATAACCTGGCATGCTATAAAAATTCCCTTGAGGGGGAAAGTATTGTCCCTGAGGTGGATATTGGCCTTGCGGTGGATATTGAGCTTGCGGTGGATAGATTCCTTGTTGCGCTGGGGTATTGATGCCAATGTTCATGTTAAACCCTAATTGGGGGTCGTTTACCGAAACATTGATGCCCCCTTGATTTTGGGGTAAAATATTAGCTTGGGTGGGTTGAGGCCAGGGTGTGGTATGATAAGGTATAATATACTGATTCGGAGTGAAGGCTGGTAACCCAGAAAGGGGTGCTTGATTCATGAAACGAAGCACCAGTCGGTTTTTGCGGTCCCGTTGAATGATATATGTGGCTTCAATGATTTCTTCCTCAGCCAAATAGATAGTTTTATCGATGCTTTTGAGACCCGGGTCTTCAAAGATAATTTTTATTTTGTAACTGGGGGCTGTCAGTCCTGTGATTCTGACATTTGTGCGGGCTTGGTCGTTCTGCCTCAAGCCATTTACTATTAAATAAAACCTTTCACCATTTTCTGAAAAAACTACAAGATTAGAGCCTTGTGAAAAAACCTGAAAAGCACTAAACATCCAGAAAACAAGGGGTATGAATACTTTTTTCATAATTAAAATGTTGAAGTTTTATAAAATTGTTTAAATTAAGGATTTTCGTATGTTTGCAAACGATTTCTGAAAACTTATTAAATTTAAGATTTATGTCTGTGAGGATAGGAATCAGGCACGAAGATAAATATAAAGCAGAGCGCCGCACTCCTTTAATTCCTAAACATGTAGGAGAATTTATCAAAGAGCAAGGGATAGAAGTGTGGGTAGAGCATTCATCTCAAAGGGTTTTTACTGACGAGGAATACACTGTATCAGGGGCAACAATCGTGCCCAATTTAAAAGATGTCGGGATTATCTTCGGTGTCAAGGAAATTCCGGTTGAAATGCTTGAGGCACGGAAAACATATGTATTTTTTTCTCATGTAATCAAGGGTCAACCCTACAACATGGCCATGCTGCGTAAGTTGATGGAACTCGAATGCACTTTAATTGATTATGAAAGAATTACTGATGGTTTGGGCAAGCGTTTGATATTTTTTGGCCGATATGCTGGGTTGGCAGGCGCTATAAATACTTTGTGGACATTGGGCTTACGCCTGAAGTATTTGGGTATAGATACACCTTTTCTAGGTTTGAAACAAGCACGAAATTATTTTAACTTGGAGGATGCCAGAAAAGCCATTTCGAGAGTGGGATTCGAAATAGCCCGTAATGGATTGCCCAAGGAATTGACCCCCTTTACCATTGGCGTTACAGGTTATGGGAATGTTTCGGGTGGAGTTCAGGAAATATTATCTCTGCTCCCTTCGCAAGAAATTTCGCCTGAGAACTTTCTCAATCTGAAAGCATCTGAAAATTTCCAGAATAACTTAATTTACAAAGTTACCTTCAAAGAGGAGCATATCAGCGCACCCAATTCCCCTGATAAGCCTTTCGAACTTGAAGATTATTTCAAGCATCCTGAGAATTATCATGGGATATTTGAAAACTATTTGCCCCAACTGAGTGTGCTGATAAATGGAATGTATTGGGATGCTCGGTACCCAAAAATTCTAACCCGAGAATACATGCTCAGACATTTTGTGGTGGGGGCACGGCCTAAACTTATTGTTGTGGGAGATATTACCTGTGATCCCAATGGTTCGGTGGAAGCAACGCTGCAGGGGACGGAACCCGATGATCCCATTTACGTTTACAATCCGCAAAAACACGAGATCATTTATGGATATGAAGGCGAAGGTTTGCAAGTGATGGCTGTAGATATTCTTCCTAGCGAATTGCCTCGCGATTCCTCCATTGCTTTCAGTACCATGCTCCGCCCCTATGTTAAAGCCATTGCTCATGCCAATTATAAAGCAGATAATCCGGATGAAGCGGGATTACCTGCTCCCCTGCGAAGGGCCCTTATTCTTTATCGGGGCAAGCTTACGCCAGAGTACAATTATTTGAGCCAATATGTAAATTAATTATCTTCAACCCTACAATTTATGAAAAAAGTTTTAATTCTGGGCGCCGGCCTTGTAGTAAAGCCCATCGTAAGATATTTACTAGACAAAGGTTTTGAGGTTACGGTGGCCACCCGTACACGTTCCAAAGCCGATGAAATGATTACAGGTCATCCTCATGGTCATTCTGTAGCCTGGACCGTGGAAGACCAAACAGGCCTGGACGCCATGGTAGCCTCACACGACCTTACGGTCAGTTTGTTACCTTGGATACATCATCTTGCCGTAGCCAGAGCCTGTCTTAAACAAAAGAAGCACATGGTCACTACTTCTTACGTAAAGCCTGAAATGCAGGCATTAGACAGACAGGCCCAAGAAGCAGGAATCATCATTTTGAACGAGTTGGGGCTTGACCCTGGAATCGACCACATGTCGGCTATGCGCATCATCGATTTCATTCACGGCAAAGGGGGTAAGGTGGAGGAATTTTATAGTTTCTGCGGAGCTCTTCCTGCGCCTGAAGCCGCCAATAATCCTTTTAAATACAAGTTTTCGTGGAGTCCTAAAGGAGTGGTAATGGCCGGCAACAACGATGCCCTTTACCTCCGTCATGGAAAGATTCATCAGATACCCACTGAAGACTTGTTCAAAAAACCCTTGAAGGTAGATTTTCCGGAAGTGGGTATGCTTGAAGTATATCCCAACCGTGATTCGGTTAGTTATATTGACATTTATGGAATCCCTGAAACACAAACCATGATGAGGGGAACCTTTCGTTATCCAGGCTGGTGCGAAACCCTCGATGCTATGAAAGCCTTAGGCCTTATTTCCTATGATAAATACGATTTTACTGGAAAGACCTATGCGGAGTTCGTAGCCATGATGATAGGTGCTGCGGATGCTACGGATATACGTAAAAAGGTGGCCGAGCACCTCCAACTCAATGCCTATGCCCATGCCTTAGAAGCCATGCAGTGGCTGGGTTTGTTTGCTGACAAGCCTATGCACCGTGGCGAAGATTCTCCCTTCGAAATTACATCTGACCTGATGATTTCTAAAATGGAACTGGGCCGCCATGAACGCGATATGGTAGTCATGCAACATACCTTCCTAGCAAGCTATCCTGATGGTAAGCAAGAGGTTATCCGTTCGCGCATGCTCGATTTTGGTACTCCAGCCACCGATACCAGTGTAGCTCGGACAGTAGCTTTGCCGGCTGCAATAGGTGTACAAATGATTCTGGAAGGGAAAATCAATCTTTCCGGAGTTTATCGGCCTGTATTGCCCGAGCTGTATAATCCTATTCTTGACGAACTAGAGAAGATGAACATACGCATGGTTGAGGAATATGGTTTGCCCTTGAGCGAAAATATTCAATAATTCTTTATCCACCTTTTTCATTCTCCGGCATTGAGGCCTTGGGCTTTATTGCCGGAGTTTTGGTATCTAAAGATGACTATTTATCAGCAAAATATTAAATGCAGATATGCCTGATTGGCTTGCATTTTTGCTGTGATCTTTTATTAAAAATTTCAAACGCATTTTTATACTTGAGTAAAAATCGAATGCTTTTGATGAAAAATCTTATTGGCAGAACTTTCCCATTTAAGGAGCAAATTTTATGAAAGGCATTTGCGGTTTACCTGCGGATGCCTTAAAAACCTCGCTCTATACTTTTTGAATCATTTTCTCCCTCTAGGGTTGTTTTTTAGAATGAATGGGTCATAGGCACCCCATCGTGTAGGTTTTATAAGAGACAGGAATATTTATCGTACCCCACAAATTTATCACAGAATCATATTTCATCTAAAAATTTTGAATACCTGATAGCTTCCTTTTTTATTGTCTTTAAATATCAGATTAACATACAGTTGATTTTCCCTCATTCTTTGGATAGCAGATTTTTAAGAGCAATATCGAACAATAGGTTTTATGCACCGTTGGGTTGGTTTTTTTCTTCGTGTTCCGGGTATTTTAGCCTTACGATTTTTCAGGGAATGCCGGGTTTTATTAATTTCGTAGTGATGAAAATATTCAACAATACTTTTATTGCCCCTGTTCCTCTGGCAAAAGGAGACAAAATAATTATAACGGCTCCAGCCGGGCGCATAGAGCCGGCAAAAATAAATAGAGCTCGCGATGTATTGATTGCTGAAGGTTATTGGGTTGAAATTATGCCGCATGCCTGGGGGACATGGAATATGTTCAGTGGTACGGATGACGAGCGACTGGGCGACCTACAGCAAGCATTTGATGATAAAGAGTGTAGCGTCATCTGGATGGCACGTGGCGGTTATGGGTTGGTTCGTATCTTAGACAAGCTTGATATGCGGGGTTTTTTATCCCGACCCAAGTGGGTGGTAGGGTTTAGTGATATTACTCTTTTACATGCTCGTCTGGTGGGTTTTAATGTGCAGAGCCTTCATGGGCCTATGGTGGCAGCATTCGGGAATTTTAAAGAAAGCGGGGCAAGTTTAGCTCTTGCTTTGCTCAGTGGAGAGCGGCCATCGTTTAGCGTACCACCTCATAAGCTTAATCGGCAGGGGAGTACCAGTGGAGTTCTTATAGGAGGAAACCTATCAATCCTATGCAGTTTAATGGGTTCGCCCGATGAACCTGATACAGAAGGAAAAATTCTTTTTATTGAAGATGTGGGAGAATACCTCTACCGCCTCGACAGAATGCTTCATACCTTAAAAAGGGCGAATAAATTACATTGCCTGGCCGGCCTTATTGTAGGTGGTTTTACCCATATGAAGGATGGTGAACCTGGAATAGGCATCGAAGTCGAATATCTAATCCGTCAAATGGTTGAAGCTTACGAATATCCAGTTTGTTTTGGTTTTCCCACAGGCCATCTCGATTATAATCATCCACTGATTTTGGGAGCCAGGGCAAATTTGCAGGTCAACGAAGAATACGTAAGTTTGAGTTATCTATAAGATTTTATGGCTGAACATAACGATTTGGGAAAAGCTGGAGAGGAATTTGCCGTTGAGTTTCTTAAAAATAAAGATGAGAACACCCGCCATGATGGCAAAATTCAGAACCCGCTGCCAGAAATCCGGCCACATGGAATGGCCACCCTCAGATGAGGCCCAAACCACTCCGGCTGTCATGAGTATGACAGAACTGCACCAGCCAATTGTGGCCAGAAGCCTGCGAGTCCTGCTACGCTT
>CALJNV010000071.1 GCA_937981455.1 uncultured Bacteroidales bacterium
ATTTGATTGATATTAATGTGGGCAGCTAAGAGAGAAAGCAAAAAAACATTCATGGTTTGGCCGGTGGGAATTACGCGCGTGATGGCCATCAAAACAGAGCCTGCAGCAGAAGCAATAAGCCCCCAGGCAGAGCTAAGGGAATAAACATAAAAATTGTTGTATCGAGGCGTAAGATAAACCAAAGCAGAGCCCCCAATGAGACTCGTAATGTTTTGATTGATAGCGATACCCACTACAATAAGAGAAATGGTTCCTACCCCAGCAGGCCCCAATATGCGTGCATTGAGGCTTAGAATAACAAGACTGGCCACTGCACCAATAATCTTTACCGCAGTGGTCCCCAATATTTTTTTAATCATATCATTGTCACAGTAAATAACGGGCAAAGATACTCAGGCCACCTGGTTAAAAAATGCTAGCAGCCAGGGAAACACGTAATTTTGTGCTCTTAAAAAATGTAATACAATGAAAATCAAATACGCAATTTTATGGTTCAGCCTTTTCTTCCATGCTTTTGTATTTACGCAGGCACAGGAAATTGCGAAAGTCCAAACCCGCAGAGTTTTTTACAATCCTTCAACACAAATTGGTGAGCTTCCTCATGAAATACGCGAAACCTCAGGACTGATCTGGTTTAATGATCTTTTCTGGACGCATAATGACTCAGGCGGCAAACCCGAGATTTACGGCTTAGACTTTCGCAATGGAAAAGTGAAGGCTACCGTCCGTATAGTTAATGCCACTAATGTGGATTGGGAAGAAATTGCGCAAGATGAGGAGTATATTTACATTGGCGATTTTGGTAACAATAGAGGTGTGAGAAAAGACTTATGCATTTACAAAATTCCAAAAAGCTCAGTCCCGACACAAGGATCTGCTGATGTGTTGGCAGAAAAAATCTCTTTTCAATGGGAAAAGCAAACCGAGTTTCCTATTATTGCCGATCGGACCACAAATTTTGATTGCGAAGCCATGTTTGCCCTTCACGACCGACTTATACTTTTCACCAAAAATTGGAGCAATCAGCGTTCAGATATTTATAGTTTGCCCAAAACTCCTGGTCACTACACAGCAGTATTTCTCCTTGAGTGGGATGCCCATGGATTGATTACCGGTGCCGATTATGAAGAAACATCCCATACGCTGGCACTGTGTGGTTATAAAAATTTTACTCCTTTTGTGTATTTGATTCAAAATTTTAACACAGTCGACGTGGCAGGATGGAATGCATTGAGACTTGAGCTCGACGAAAAAGGTGGCAGCCAAACCGAGGGCATTTGCTTTGGCCCGCTAGATCATATTTATATATCCACTGAAGAAACCAGTATTTACCCTCCCCGCATTTTTAAAATTGATTATCAACCCTTACTCGATAAATTACCTCTGAAAGGTGAGGAGGTTTTTGAATATCATTACAGTTTTGTAGATGAGCAGCTGAGGCTTAGAGTAAGATGCAAGACGGGCGATAGATACAAGGTCACTTTACAAAACCGTAAGGGCCAAATCATTAAACAATGGAAATTGAAACCCAACGCAGAACCTCAGACCCTGCTTGCGCCGATTAAGGATTCGCGCAACCTGATTTTGAAGCTCGATTCGGGGAAATATCTGTCAACCATAGTATTACAAAATCAAGAAAAAAATGAGTGAAAATAGACCATACCTCACCGAACTTCCCATCGTAGAAGAGTTTTATACCCTACAAGGCGAAGGTATACAAACCGGTCGCGCCGCCTATTTTTTACGTATAGGAGGCTGCGATGTGGGATGTGCCTGGTGCGACACCAAAGAAAGCTGGAACTTTCAACTTTGGCCACCTCGCAAGGTAGATGATGTGGTAAAAAGGGTATTAGAGGCAGGGGCCGATAGTGTAGTAGTCACCGGGGGTGAACCCCTCTCATGGGATTTAAATTATCTATGCCAAAAACTGAAAGAAAACCAGCTATTAATTTATCTAGAAACATCCGGTTCGCAACCCCTATCGGGTACCTGGGACTGGATTTGTGTCTCTCCCAAAAAAAATGCTCCACCTTTGCAAGAAATGATGGATTTAGCTCATGAACTCAAAGTCATCATTCACGATACTTCTGATTTTGCCTGGGCAGAAGAAAATGCCAATAAATCACGTCCCGAGTGTCATCTTCTATTGCAGCCTGAGTGGAGTCGCCACGATCAAATGACCCCCCTGGTGGTAGAATACATCAAGAAAAATCCCCGTTGGAGGCTGAGTCTGCAAACGCATAAATTCATCAGAATTCCTTAAACTGAGCACACCCCATTAGGATTACTAAAATGTTTAATTAGAGGTCATTTCATAAATCTAGTAATTCAAAATTTATATCTAAAGACTGAACATTCTTTCCTGTCAAATGTTAAAAACAATAATTTAATCCTAAGGATCGATGGGTTACTATTTTTCAAAAATTTTGGACTGCAATTTTGAAGAGGCAGAAAACAGGGCTCGTAACAGCATTGAACGGCAAAACATGGGAATTGTGGCAGAAATTGATGTGGCGCAAAAATTAAATGAGCGTTTAAATATCAATATGAAGCGCTATAAAATTTTAGGAGCCTGCTCGCCTGGCCATGCATACCGGGCTATTATTGAAGAAAATAAAATTGGGGTCTTAATGCCTTGCAATGTCGTGATAATAGAAAAAGAAGATGGACAAACAGAAGTCGCCGCAATGGACCCCGAGGGTGCATTTGCTGGAGTTGGAAACCAGGAAGTTAAATGTATTGGCGGCGAGATGCGGCTCAAAATGAAAAAAATCATTGAAGAATTGTAAATCAAAAACTTAGCATTGCTTATCTACGTCTTAACACTATTTAACTTTCAGATTAACACTCTTTAACCCAAAGAAAATTGCCCGTCGACGACGGGCTTTCTATTTTTGCAGACACAAAATGAAAAATCCTATGCAAAGCATCGACATTAGAGAACTCAACGAACGCATTCAGCAAGAAAGCGCCTTTACCGAAATCATCCGTATGGAGATGAACAAGGTTATTGTCGGCCAGAAATACATGATAGAACGCCTGCTTATTGGGTTACTTAGTAATGGCCATATTCTTCTGGAAGGAGTACCAGGGCTTGCCAAAACATTAGCCATCAAATCTTTAGCAAAGATTATTGATACTAAATTCAGCAGAATTCAGTTTACTCCCGATTTGCTTCCCGCCGATTTGATTGGAACCTTGGTGTACAGTCAGAAAAAAGAAGAATTTATGGTGCGTAAAGGCCCCATCTTTGCCAACTTCATCCTGGCCGATGAAATCAACCGGAGTCCGGCAAAGGTTCAGAGTGCTTTGCTGGAGGCTATGCAAGAAAGGCAGGTAACTATTGGTGACCAGACCTATCCTTTAGAAGAACCCTTTCTGGTACTGGCTACGCAAAACCCTATAGAGCAAGAAGGTACTTATCCATTGCCAGAAGCCCAGGTAGACCGTTTTATGCTTAAAGTGGTTATCACTTATCCTGAAAAAGAAGAAGAAAAGCTGATTTTGAGACAAAACATACAGGAGAACTTTCCCAGCATCGAAACCCGCCTCAAGCCTGCAGATATAATTAAAGCCCGACAAATTGTGCGAGAGGTGTATTTGGATGAAAAGATTGAAAACTACATAACAGATATTGTTTTTGCCACCCGTTTTCCTGAAAAATATAAATTGGAGACCTTCAAAGGTCTTATTGCCTACGGAGGCTCACCACGCGCCAGCATAAACCTGGCTTTGGCAGCCAAGGCCTATGCATTTATCCGGCGACGCGGTTATGTAATTCCCGAAGATGTAAGGGCAGTAGCCCACGATGTGCTTCGTCATCGTATAGGGCTTACCTACGAAGCCGAGGCTGAAAACATTACCACAGAAGAAATCATCAGCCAGGTGCTCAACTCTGTGGAAGTACCCTGATAACAAGCTCGCAGCAAGCATATAACAGGAAAGGCCAAGTATGGATACCACAGAAATTTTCAAAAAAGTCAGAAAAATTGAGATCAAAACCCGGGGGCTGTCGAATCAAATATTCAGTGGAGAATATCACAGTTCCTTTAAAGGAAAAGGTATGTCGTTTAGTGAAGTACGCGAATATCAATTCGGCGACGACATACGCAACATCGATTGGAACGTGACCGCCCGCTTCAATCATCCCTACGTCAAAATCTTTGAAGAAGAGCGTGAACTTACAGTTATTTTATTGATTGACGTATCGGGAAGCAATACCTTCGGTACGCAACAACAATTTAAACAAGAGCTCATAACTGAAGTGGCCGCTGTTTTATCTTTCTCGGCCATAGCCAACAATGATAAGGTTGGAGTTATTTTTTTCAGCGATAGAGTCGAGAAATTCATTCCACCGAAAAAAGGGAGCACCCATATCCTTCGAATTATTCGGGAGCTCATTGATTTTCAACCCAAAAGCCAGGGCACCCATATCACAGAAGCTTTGCGCTTCTTTACTCATGCAATCAAAAAAAGGTCGGTGGCTTTCCTTATTTCTGATTTTGAGGATCATGGATATGATCAAGCGTTGCGCATTGCGGCTCGTAAGCACGATTTAATAGCTCTTCAGATTTATGACAAAAAGGAGAAAGAAATCCCTCCCGTAGGTCTGATGCATTTCGTTGACCCCGAAACTGGCCAAGAAACCTGGATCGATACTAGCGATGAAACCGTAAGGCACAGGTTTAAAGAGCAACGTGAAGCCCGACAGCGTTACATTAACGACACCTTTTCCAGAGCAGGAATAGACTTCACCCAGCTATCAACAGGCATGGATTTCGTCCGCCCTTTGATGAATCTCTTTAAACAAAGAGAATTCAAAAGATAACTACCAATGTAAAATCACTTGACATGATCAAGGTAATAAAAACAAACCTTTACATATTTCTTTTGGGAGTTCTTTTAATGAGCCTGGCTTCAGCAAGAGCGTGGGCGCAGATCGCTAAAGCGCATTTAAAAATTGACTCCACAAACTTGTTAATCGGGCAACAAACCAAAGCTTACCTCAGCCTTGAAGTCCCACAGGGTACCAAAGTGCAATGGCCATCAATGGCTGATACACTCTTCAAGGTATTAGAAATTATTCACAAAGGGAAAGTTGATACCCTAACGGCCAATGGTCTTACCACCTTCACACAGGAACTTACATTCACATCATTCGATACGGGATATCTTCCTATTCCTCCGTTGAGGTTTATGTATCAAGTACCTGGAGATACAGGAGTTCACCCGGCTGAAACTGAACCTGTGTTGTTGCAGGTGCGATTGATGGATGTGGATACCACCTCCCCCATTCGCGATATCAAGGGCATACAAAAAGTGGGATACTCGTGGAGGGAATTTTTACCCTGGTTTTTTGTTATCCTTCTCCTTGCTATCATTGCATGGCTCATTGTTAGATATATTCAATTCCGAAAAGGTAAGAGAGATTATTTTTTAATTAAGCCCAAACCTAAATTGCCTGCCTGGCAGGTAGCATTGGAGGCCTTGGAAGACCTACGGCAAAAAAAACTCTGGCAAATGGGACAAACAAAGGCTTACTATTCTGCACTTACTGATATTTATAGGGATTATTTGAAAGATCAATTTGGCATAAATGCACCGGAAATGGTAAGCCAGGAAATAATTGAAGCCCTTCGAAGTCAGCGTTTTGAGCAACTTCTCATAGAAGAATCGCGCCGGATGCTTGAAACAGCCGACTTGGTAAAATTTGCTCGGTTTGAACCTTTGCCCGACGAAAACAGTTTTGCCCTGGATTTTTGCCGACGCTTTGTAGAAATGACCATGCCTACACCTGAAATACAGGAAAATGAAACCCTTAACGCAAAGGCAGATAAAACCCACCCTAATGCATAAGAAACTATGCTATTTCCACATATAACATTTTTACATCCTTGGATTCTCGTATTGCTAGTGCTAATCCCGGCTTTGGTGGCCTGGTATGTTTGGAGGAGCAACCGTCGGCATCCATCTCTTCGCTTCTCTATGACCCATGTACTTGAACAGCAGCCTCCTACCCTGAAAGTCCGATTGCGACACTCACTATTTGGTTTGCGCATGTTGGCATTGGCTTTCATCATTATAGCTATGGCTCGTCCGCAAAGCAGCATCAGTCGGCAAGATGTAAGCATCGAAGGCATAGATATAGTGATAGCATTGGATATCAGCTCCAGTATGCTGGCAGAAGATTTTCAGCCTAACAGGCTTGAGGCAGCCAAAAGCATTGCAAGCGATTTTGTGAATGAGAGGCCCAACGACCGTATCGGATTGGTTGCATTTTCGGGTGAGGCATTCACCCAATGCCCTCTTACCACCGACAAAAATATTCTTATTGAACTTTTCCGACAGCTAAAAAGTGGAATGATTGAAGACGGAACAGCCATTGGCGATGGACTGACCACAGCTGTCAATCGCCTTCGTGAAAGCGATGCTATCAGCAAGGTTATCATCTTACTCACCGATGGAGAAAATAACCGAGGGAATATCGACCCCCTTACCGCCGGAGAGATTGCAAAAAAAATGGGCGTAAGAGTATATACCATCGGCGTTGGAACCCGAGGCATGGCTCCCTACCCTTTCAAAACACCTTTGGGTACTCAATACCAGAATGTAGAAGTAAAAATTGATGAAAAACTGCTGCAAGACATTGCCCAGATGACCGGAGGACAATACTTTCGAGCTACTAACAATTCCACTTTGCGTGATATTTATTCCCAAATCGACAAACTTGAAAAATCGCGCATTGATGTTACAGAGTTTCATAACCGCATCGATGAGTTCCGCCCATTGGTCATTGTTGCCTTGCTCTTATTATCTCTTGAAATGATTCTCGCGCTTACTGTTTTACGTCATCAACCCTAAAAGCAAGAAATTATGTTCAGGTTCGAAAATCCTGATTATTTCTATTTTCTTCTATTTATTCCATTCGCCACGTTATTATTTATTTTGGCACGAATGAGTTTGCAGCGCAACCTCAAGCGATGGAGTGATACCCAGTTGCTTGAAAGGCTGCTTCCCGATTACAGCCCTTGGCGGCCCATTGTCCGATTCATCGTATGGAACCTCGCCTTTGTCATGCTAATCATAGCAGTAGCGAATCCTCAGATAGGCAGCAAGCTGGTCAAAGTAAAGCAAAAAGGCATCGACATGGTGGTTTGCCTCGATGTATCGAACAGCATGCTTGCGCAGGATATAAAGCCTAACCGGCTCGAAAACGCCAAGCTGGCTATTACCAAATTGGTTGATCAGCTCAAAGGTGACCGAATCGGGATTGTGGTTTTTGCTGGAAAAGCATACATGCAATTACCTATAACCAGTGATTATGCCGCAGCCCGCATGTTTATCAGTAAAATCAGTACCGAACTTATACCTACTCAGGGGACAGCCATTGCCGAAGCGATTCGTATGGCCCACGAAACCTTCACAACCGATACCCGCAGCAAAGCTATTATTATCATTACTGATGGTGAAGATCATGAGGGGAATGTGATGGAGGAAGCAGAAAAAGCTTCGGCCGATGGCATAAGAATATATACTTTGGGCGTTGGATCCCCCGAGGGTGCGCCGATTCCGATATTCGGCCCCGATGGCTCGATAACAGGATACCGTAAAGATAAAGACGGAAATACTATCATGACTCGCCTGGATGAAATCACATTGCAAAAAATTGCATCAACGGGAAATGGTCTATACATTCGTTCGGCCAACACCAACCAGGCGCTGCGCAAAATATTTGAAGAAATCAATCAACTCGAAAAAACAGAATTCGACACTCGCCTATTCTCCGAATATGATAGTAGATTCTATTATTTTCTATGGATGGGATTGGCTTTGTTAATTGCTGAACTTTTTATCAGTTTGCGAAAAAGCAAACTTTGGAGAAAACTCAATCTTTTTGGTAAATGAAAAACCCTTCAGGCATGAAAAAATTCGTAGTGGTATTGCTTCTAATAAGCCTGGCATCGCATATCGCTTTAGCCCAAAAAGAGTATAGATTTATTCGCAAGGGCAATAAAAATTTTGAAAAAGAAAAATATAACGACGCTGAAATTCTTTACCGCAAAGCCCTTGAGAAGGATCAAAGTTCTGTACCCGCTCGCTTCAACCTGGGCAATGCCTTATACAGAGAGAAGAACTTTCAGGAAGCTGCGAGTGCTTGGAGCAGCCTTTCAAACCGCATCGATTTAAAGCCAGAACAGCAAGCCGCCATCTGGCACAACACGGGCAATGCATTTTTGCAATCACAAAATTACCAGGCAGCTATTCAATCGTATAAACAAGCGCTGAAGCTCAATCCTGCCGATGAAGATACCCGCTACAACCTATCTTATGCACTGCTTAAGGCACGACAGCAGCAACAACAAAAACAAAATCAGCAACAAAATCAAAAGCAAAATCAACGGCAGCAGAATCAGTCGAATCAGCAAGCCCAAGGCCAGCAACAAAACGAACAGCCTCAGCAGGCTCAACCCCAGGAATTGTCAAAACAAGATGCCGAGCGCATGCTCGAGGCCATGAAAAATGCTGAACAAAAAACCATGGAAAAACTCAAACAAGAGAAAAAACCCATGGTTACAGGTCGGCCTATCAAAGATTGGTAACGGCACAACGTTTGCTTTTCCTTTGCCTGAAAATTTGTCATTATAATTACTAAACCTCCTGACATGAAACGACTTGCGCTATTAATGATATTTACTCAACTATGCATCCTGGGTGTAACAGGGCAAGACGTACGCTTTACCCTATCCGCGCCTGATGTAGTAGAAATAGGCCAGACTTTCAGGGTGGTTTTCACTTTGAATGCCATGGGAGAAAATTTTCGCGGTCCTGATTTTAAAGGGTTTAACGTAGTTTCAGGCCCTAATATCTCGCAGAGCTCCAGTTTTCAATTCATCAATGGGAAAATGCATCAGGAATACACCCAATCTTATACCTACCTCATCCATGCCTCTATGGAAGGCACCTTTGAAATTAAACCTGCCACGGTGGTAGTTAGCGGAAAAACTTATCAAACGCAATCATTCAAAATTCAGGTGGTTAACTCCGGAAAATCTCAGGCACGCCAGCCTCAAGCGCCTACCAGCACCTCTCGCCCATCGCAATCCACCTCACCCACCGAACCAATCGACGATTTCAAAGACATTCCCAAAGATGACATTTTTATTAAGGCGTATGTAAGCAAGCCCAACCCTTACGTTGGTGAGCAAACCGTTGTTACATATAAACTTTTCACTAAAGTTCCACTATCCAATATTCGTATCAATAATTTAGGCACTTTTCCTGGTTTTTGGTCGCAAGACCTTATTAAAACCGATAAACTGCAACAAAGCACAGTGATCATCAATGGTGAGGAATACGTAACGGCAGAAATTAAAAAGACGGCACTTTTTGGATTGAAACCCGGAACCATGACCTTACCGGCTATGGAAATGGAATGCACTGCAGCTATTGTTAAAAAGCGACGCAGAACGGTTACTGGAGATCCCTTTTTCGACAGTTTCTTTAACGATGCTTTTTTCAACTCGGGTTATGAACAAGTTGAAAGAAAAGTCTACAGCAATCCACTGAAGATCAATGTTAAACCCTTGCCTTCGGAAGGTAAGCCAGGAGGTTTCGCTAATGCCGTAGGCAATTTCAACTTGAGTGCCGAGCTTGATCGAAATGAGATAAAGGTAAATGACGCCATCAACCTGCGATTAAAAATTTCAGGCACGGGCAACCTCGATGTTATTGAAGCACCTCTGGTGAATTTTCCCACCGAATTTGATACCTACGAACCTAAAGTTACTTCCAACATTAATACTTCAGCAGCTGGGGTTGCAGGATCAAAAACTTTTGAATACTTAATCATTCCCCGCACCGCAGGTACCTACACCATTCAGCCCATAGCCTTCAGCTTTTTTAACCCTGCTACCGGGAAATATACTACTACAAGCACCCCTGAGTTCACGATTATTGTAGCCAAAGGGGATGCAAGTAGCCAGAGTGTAGCATATAGTGGTGTCAATCAGCAGGATTTAAAATACATTGGAACCGATATTCATTACATCAAACTACCTCCCATCCCGCTCAGGCCTTCCGGAGTGTCGTTTTTTGCTTCCAAACTTTATTATTCTCTCTTACTCAGTTTAATTCTATCTTTTGTTATCAGCTTTTGGATTATTAAGAAAATTCAAAGACAAAGGGGCGATGTAGGTCTTATGCGTTTGCGGAAAGCTACAGCCGTAGCCACAAAACGTTTAAAAAAAGCCCGTACTTTTCTTCATCAGAGCAACCAGGAGGCCTTTTATAATGAAATTAGTGCCGCCCTGTGGGGTTATATTTCCGATAAATTCAATATACCTCTGGCTGATCTCTCTATGGAGAATGTTGAAAGCAAACTCACCGCCCGTGCCGTAAATTCTGAGACCATCCGGGCTTTTATAGAGACATTAAACAATTGTGAATTTGCCCGTTTTGCTCCTGGCAATAAAACCGAGAATATGGAACAGGTCTATAACCAGGCCCTCAGTACTATCTCACGGATTGAGAGAGAACTCAAATAATTGCGGATTATGAAAAACCTGAAATTGTTATTTTTGATAGTATTCTTGCCATTCAGTATATCGGCAAAGGTTGGTGGACTCAGTCCCCAGGCCATGATCGATTCAGCCACCCATGCCTATACCCAAGGACATTACGAATCGGCTATTAATTGGTACAAACAAGTTTTGGACAGTGGGTACGAATCTGCTGCCATATACTATAATCTTGGCAATGCCTGGTTTAAACTAAACGAAATGGCCTCTGCCATATATTATTATGAAAAAGCCCTTCTACTTGCCCCCTCCGACGAAGATATTCTCTTTAATTTGAAAGTAGCCAATAGCCGCATCACAGATAAAATCGATGTAGTGCCTGACCTATTTTTCGAACGATGGTGGAAATCCATTTATACCCTTTTCCCTGGTGATACCTGGGCATGGTTAAACATTCTATTCACCACACTATTCCTGACAATGTTGGGAGTGTTTCTGCTTTCTTCAAAACCTGTAATGAAACGCGCCGGATTTTATTCGGCTCTTGTGTTTCTTTTATTCGCATTTTTTAGTTATGCCTTTGCTTCTAAAAACCACTATCGTCAAACCCATCATACCCATGGCATTGTATTTGATCCGGCGGTAACCGTCAAAAGCTCACCCGATGAAAATAGCGTGGACCTTTTTGTTTTGCATGAAGGCACAAAAGTTCAACTGAATGACTCCCTCAACCATTGGATAAAAATAAAAATCGCCAATGGAAGCGTTGGATGGGTGCCTGTTAAAACCTTACGAAAATTCTGAAATCCTCAAATTTGTGCTGTGCAAGGTCATAATAAAGCAAAACCCGTTTGAAAGCAAGCTGTAATTGAGGTATACTTAAAATAAGCCCAACCTGTGCTCCCCGGGCTTAAATTTCTCCTTACCTTTGTGCCATGCAACTCCCCCAGGAACATCCTTTCTTGGTTTTTAAACATTGTCCCCGATGTGGGCAACCCGGATTTACCTCCAACAGCATTAAATCCATGCAATGTTCAGAATGTGGATTACTATGGTACTATAATCCCGCACCCGCTGTAATCGCTTTGATCCCAAGACAGGGTAACCAGCTTTTATTCACTCGTCGAAAATTCGAACCCGCCAAAGGAAAACTCGATCTTCCTGGAGGATTTGCAGATATATTTGAAACCATTGAAGACACGCTTGTACGCGAAGTAAAAGAAGAAACCGGTTTGCGACTTTTGAACTGGGAATTTCTGAAAACCTTACCCAATAAATACATTTACAAAGATTTACTCTACTACACCCTGGATTCAGTATTTATTTGCCAAGCCGACCTAAGCGGCGAAGCCAGCCCAGCCGATGATGTATCGGAAATAGTTTGGCGCAACCCTTTGCAAGTTTCAATCAGAGAAGTGGGATTAGGCTCCATTGCAAAAATTGTCAACGAAATTCAAAGCACCCCCTCACTTTTTGAAAAGATTTTTTCTAAATAGCAACTCACAAAAGTTTCTATAAAAAAAATCGATTATAATTGTGGCGAAAAACATGCATCTTTTGCGTTAATCGCCATACCATGACAAAATCTTTCCTATTTTTAATTGTTCTACTTATCACAATCGGCGTTTTTCTTTGGTCGATGAGGAGAATCTTTGGAATTATACCCCTACTTAAATCTTTTCCAATTAAAAACCCTTGGAAGAGATTAAAAGTAACACTGGAAGTGGCTTTAGGACAATCGCGAATTTTTAGAAGACCCCTTGTAGGCCTTGCGCACGCGCTTGTATTCTGGGGTTTCCTCATCATTACCCTGGGAAGTATAGAAATGGTGATTGATGGATTAAGCGGTAAAGAAAGATTTTTTTCGCAATGGCCTGACTTTTATCGTGTAATAGTATTTTCAGGCGATATATTTTCAGTTCTGGTTTTGGTTAGCATCCTGGCTTTTTTGGCCCGAAGGTTATTTATGAAAATCAGGCGCTTTTATGGGGTGGAGATGAAGCCTATATCGAAAATCGATGCAGCAGTAGCCCTAATAATTATTCTCCTACTGATGATAAGTTTACTGGGGACCAACATATTTTATATCCTAACCCATCCCGGCCACTTAGACGACTCTTTACCCATAAGCGCCTTGCTTGCTCGTTTTCTTCATTCACCCGACCCTTCTCAAGCTCATCGTATGCATGAAACATTCTGGTGGATGCATATTCTTCTCATTTTCGCCTTTGCCAATATCTTGCCCTATTCCAAACATTTTCATGTATTTACGAGTATACCTAACGTCTACTTCAGCAGGATAGAACCTTTAAGCAAAATGGATCACATGCCAGAGATTGAAAAAGAAGTTAAGCTCATGTTAGATCCCAGTGCCAGCCCAAGTGAGACGGAGCTGCCCACCCCGCGACGTTTTGGCGTAAAAGATATTGAAGACCTCACATGGAAGAATTATCTTGATGCACTGGCCTGCACGGAATGTGGACGTTGCACGGATGTATGCCCGGCCAATCTTACCGGAAAAAAACTCTCGCCACGCAAAATTGTAATGGATGTCAGGGCGCGGGCCAAAGAAAAGAGAGTAGGTTTATTAAAACATGGTATCAATTACGAGGATGGAAGAGCTTTATTGCGCGATTACATTAGCGAAGAAGAACTCTGGGCTTGTACCACATGCAATGCTTGCGCGCGTGAGTGCCCGGTAAATATTAATCAACCTGTGATAATTTTAGGTATGCGTCGTTACTTGGCTATGGAAGAAGCCGTGGTTCCCCCCTTATTAGCATCGATGCTGAGTAATATTGAGAATAATGGTGCACCCTGGCAATATCCCGCCGAAGCGCGAGAAGCCTGGATGCAATTCTAAACCTATCATCAAAAAACAATAAAATCCATGAGTGAATACAAAATACCTATTCTTCGCGAAATGAATCGCACGCCTGAATACCTTTTTTGGGTAGGGTGCGCAGGCGCCTTCGATCCACGTTACAAAAAAGTTACACAAGCGTTTGCTAAAATTCTTATTTATGCCCAAATCGATTTTGGCTGCCTGGGCTCCGAAGAAACGTGTACTGGAGACCCCGCACGTCGTGCCGGAAACGAAATGCTTTACCAGATGCAAGCATTGCAGGTTATCGAAACCTTACAACGCTATCAAATAAAAAAAATTATTACTATTTGTCCCCATTGCTTTAATATTTTAAAAAACGAATATCCCGACCTGGGAGGGCATTTCGAGGTAATGCATCACAGCACCTTCCTGAAAAAACTTTTAGATGAAGGACGCCTCAAAATAAACTTAGAAAAACTCAAGAACAAGACCGCCACATTTCATGATCCTTGCTACCTGGGACGGGGCAACGGCATATACGACGCCCCTCGAGAGGTTATCACAGGTAGTGGAATTCAACTCCGTGAAATGAAACGCAACAGGAGTTTTTCTTTATGTTGCGGAGCCGGTGGCGCCCAAATGTTTAAAGAAGCTGAGCCAGGACATACCGAAGTATATGCTGAACGAACCCGTGAAGTTTTAAGCACCCAAGCAGAAATCGTTGCCACGGCCTGCCCTTTTTGCATGACCATGCTCAGCGATGGAATTAAGAAAGAGAATAAGGATGAAGAAATTCAAAACTTAGATATTGCAGAACTGATTCTTTTGTCCTTACATTAATCTTTGAGCTTGTAACATTTTTTGTTGAATTTCGTATATAAAACACCCGAATACGAACTATTATTGATTAGTTTGTAATTGAACCATTAGCATCTTAACTAAGAATTCATTCTTATATAATTAATATTAAACTAACATTTTGCATGGTTTCAGCAAAACGCATCTTATTGGTAACCCTATGGGCTTTGTTTATTGTAAACGGGAAAAGTCCTGCCCAGGTCTTAGACGAGAATAGAGTTTACCTCGTTGATATCACCAAGTCAATGGAAAATATTTGGGATCAAGTAGATGCAAGCCTTTCGCAGGCTATTAAAGAGATTGACGACCCATCCACTCAATTGACTTTAGTCTTTTTTCAAGAAAATATAAAAGACAAAATAAGCGTTAAGGCTACGCGAGCCGGCAAAGATAGCGTACTTAAAAAGCTCAAATCCATGAAATTAGGGGGGAAAAGTACGAATTTAATCGCGCCCTTAGACTATTACGTTAAGAACCTAATAGAGAAAAATTCTATCAATTATTTGTTTTTGCTTACCGATGGAAAACACAACACCACAAACATCAACGATTTTTACGAATATCTAAAATCATACAAATCCAATATTGAACCCAACAGTGTTTACACCTTTTACGTTGCCTTAAAACCCGAAGCCATTGACCCAAGAATAAAAAACATAATTGATAACTTAGATAATTTCTTTATTGTAGAGACCACCAACGTAAACCTGGGACTAATTAGATTAGAAAATAATAAAACAATTAACATCAAGGATAATAAAGAGTTCTTTTTAACCATACTATCCACAAATTTAAAAAAAATTAATGATACATACTTGGATATCAAACAAATATCCAACAATAAAAATTATAGAGTAAGAAAAATTAAAAAACCAGATAACGATCGGATATTTTTTGAAATCTATCCCATCCATAGCTATCAAGATCTACCCGAATTTGACACAGTTAAGCTCAAATTAAGCGCTAAGATACCCGGAACACAATGGGTCTTTTTGGTACCCGAAATAGTTACAATGGAAATTATGAATAAAAAAGAAAAAGCAGCTGAAATTCATTTTACAAAAACCGGGGATATTAGGGGTAATATTTGTACTTATTATCCAAAATTTCTTTTCGTTGATGAAAAACACCTACCAGCCCAGAAAACTCTTACCATTAATTTCAATGAAGCAGCACAAAAGGATACAACAATTTTTGTAGAAATAGAATTTGTTGACCAGAAAGGAAATTTCATACCTAAAGAACATGCAAAGATATATTTAGATGGCGAAT
>CALJNV010000072.1 GCA_937981455.1 uncultured Bacteroidales bacterium
ATGTATCATGCATGGGATGGAGCAACGGCTCAATTGCTGTAAACGTCAATGGAGCAACCCCCCCTTACAACTATCAATGGAGCACCGGGCAAAATAGCTCAAGCATTTACAACTTATCAGGAGGAAATTATACACTTACCATAACAGATATTAAACAGTGCGATACTTCGATTGCCTTCGTCATTCTTGAGGCTGATAGCCCTCTTCAGGCAGAATTCATTAAAAAAGAACCTTCTTGTTTTGGATACACGGATGGTCAAATAATAACAAGACTATTCGGAGGATTTCCTCCTTATGAAATGATTTGGTCTACAGGCTATACGGGCGATACCCTTAAAAATGTCTCTGCAGGAGTTTACACAGTCCACATCAACGACTTCACCGGTTGTAAACTCAGTTTGAGTGATACTTTACTGCAACCCGATAGTATAAGCATCAAAGCCCAAGTAGTAAACCAGCGTTGTGGTGGAGGTGAAGCTGATGGGAGTATTCAATTAGACATTGAAGGGGGCCAGCCTCCATACGCTGTTTCCTGGGATAACGGGATGATGGGCCTTAACATTACCAATCTGAACGCGGGAAGCTATCGAGCAAGCATAACAGATAGCAACGGATGTCAAAAATATTATTACGCAACAATAAAAGCACCCCCAAAACTCAGCGTTACCCTTATTATCAGACCTGCCACGTGTCACGACAAGGCGGATGGGGGTGCAACGCTATTATTCTCAGGGGGGGTAGAGCCTTATTCTTTGCAATGGGCTGATGAAGCAGGCGATGAAAATCCCCGGAATGACATGGCCCTGGGCTTTTATCCGTTTATTTTAGTGGATGCTGCCCAGTGCTCTCTAAAAGATACAGCATTCATACCTGCACCGGCGCCCCTTTCTACTACTGAAATTATCACTCCACCCAGCTGCGAGGTTCCCAACAATGCCACCATACAAATTGAAGCCACCGGGGGTACTCCTCCCTATCGTATTGTTTGGGAGGATGGCTCATTTTCCTTTTATCGAGGCATGCTGGCACCAGCTGTATATGGATATACTCTTACCGACCTTAACCAATGCCAATACACCGATACCCTAGAAATAAAACCTCCTGATTGCAACCTTTTTATTCCCAATGTTTTTACACCCAACGGAGACGGATTTAACGATTGCTTTATTATCAAAGGCATTGAAAAATTTCCAAACAACCAATTACTGATTTTCAACAGGTGGGGAAGAGAACTTATCCAGTTTAAGGGTTACAAAAATGAGTGGGATGGAAAGGATGCCACCGGCAATCCAGTAGCTGAGGGCGTATATTACTTTATTCTAAAGCTAAGTAATAACCAGGAATTTCATGGTTCGGTAACGATTATCAAGTGATTAAATATTATGTTTATGTGAATAATTCTGCGTAATTTTGGCGCAAACGTTTGATGAAACGCTATTATAAATAAAACCAGATACTTATGAAAAAAGTACTAGTAGCCACAGAAAAGCCTTTTGCCCCGGCAGCAGTAGCTGCTATTGGTAAAGTGGTGGAAGATGCAGGATATACCCTCGCATTACTTGAAAAATACACCACCAAGGAAGAATTGTTAAAAGCGGTAGCCGACATCGATGCGTTAATCATTCGCAGCGATATTGTGGACCGCGAAGTACTTAATGCAGCCCAAAACCTGAAAATAGTTGTTAGAGCAGGGGCAGGATACGATAATATAGATCTGACAGCCTGCACCGAAAAAGGTGTGGTGGCCATGAATACACCCGGACAAAACAGCAATGCAGTTGCAGAGCTGGCTTTTGCCATGATGCTTTACATGGCTCGGGGGGGCTTCGATGGCGGCACTGGCACCGAACTAAGAGGGAAAACACTGGGGTTGCACGCTTATGGCAATGTAGGAAAATACATGGCCAAAATAGCCCATGGTTTTGGCATGGAGGTACATGCCTTCGACCCCTTTGTAAGCAAGGAAGCCATGGAGACCGATGGGGTAAAACCCCTAGAAAAGGTAGAAGACCTATACCGCACCTGCCAATATGTATCGCTGCATATACCTGCTAACGAGCAGACTAAGAAATCTATTGGTTATGCTTTGTTATCATTGATGCCCAAAGGCGCTACCCTGGTAAACACAGCACGCAAGGAAATCATAGATGAAGAAGGGTTACTAGAAATGTTTGCTCAACGAGCAGATTTTAAATATCTTAGTGATATTGAACCCGCCTGCAAAGCAGACATCGAAAGCCAATATCCCAAACGTTATTTTTTCACTCCCAAAAAAATGGGTGCCCAGACATCGGAAGCCAACAATAATGCAGGCATTGCCGCTGCCAAACAAATTGTGAATTTCTTTGAAAAAGGCGACATCCGCTTCAAAGTAAACAATTAATTTGTTACTTTAGACCCTGTTCTTTTCTTTTTGAAACCGAGTATTTCCCCCAAGACTTAGGCCATTAAAATTAAAAATTACTTGAAGTTCCCGGGGACCGGGCTGATCCGTTGGGTTTGGCCCTGTCCGTCTGCTTTAAAACCTGAATCTGTCGGATATCAGGTATTATCCAGTGAAACCTCAACATACCTTCTTAAATACAATAACTTAATCAAAAAAGCTATGGCATTTTTCAGGTTTCAAGATTTAAGGGTTTACAAAAAAATCCTTGAATTTGCCCAGTTGGCTGATGCCCACACCCCACCGGCTTCAGGTTTAGATGGAAGAGAATTGAATGGCCGATTAACGGAGGCTGCTCTTACTGCAGCTATGAAAATTGCAGAGGGAGCAAGCATGCCCAGGGAAATATTCATTGATCGCCTACGCCAAACTAAAACACTCATACGCGAATGCGTTGTTTTGATCGATTATGCTCTTATCATGGAGTATTTAAAGGAAGACAAATATGCCCTCTTGATGAATGAACTCGAAAAAATTACACGAATGATAGGCGCCCTCATAAGCTCTCTGGTCCGCAATAATACCCCAACCCATACCGAAATTCATGAGGATAAAGATTGGGAAAACTGTGAAAAATTCAATAATTATAAAAAACTGAGAAAACTATGGCAATACTCAAACCCTTTAAAGGCCTACGACCACCTAAAGAAATAGCACACCTTGTAGCTGCCAGACCTTACGATGTACTAAATTCAGAAGAAGCTCGAAAAGAGGCTGAAGGCAATCCCTATTCTTTGTTGCACATAACCAAACCCGAGATAGATCTTCCGGAAGGAACCGACGAACATGCGGCTGAAGTGTACCAAAAAGCTAAAGAAAACTTTCTCATGTTTAGAGAAAAGGGCTGGTTGGTTCCTGACAGCAAAGATCTATTATACATATATGCGCAAACCATGGAAGGCCGGACCCAATACGGCATTGTAGGATGCGCAGGGGTAGATGATTACCTCAATGGGGTGATAAAAAAACATGAGCTTACCCGAAAAGACAAAGAAGAAGACCGTATGAAACACGTGAGGGTAACCCAAGCCAACATGGAACCGGTTTTCTTTACCTACCCCGCAGTGAAAGAAATTGATGACATAGTTGAGAATATCGTTACAAACAAAGAGCCAGTATATGATTTCATAGCCGATGATGGGTTCGGGCACCATTTTTGGGTAATCGAAGATGAGGCAACCATCCAAAGAATTGTCAGTCTTTTTGCTCAAATTCCTTATACTTATGTAGCCGATGGACACCATCGAACCGCTGCGGCTGCACTGGTAGGAGCCGAAAAACGCCGTAACAATCCCAATCATCGGGGAGATGAAGAATACAACTACTTCATGGCCGTTCATTTTCCCGACAATCAACTAAGAATTATCGATTACAATCGTGTGGTAAAAGATCTGAACGGACTCACACCCGAGGAGTTTATACAAAAGCTACAGGCTTCTTTTGAAGTACAGGAAATAGGCAGCCAGCCTTACAAACCCACCCACCTCCACCAGTTCAGCATGTATCTGGCCGGAAAGTGGTATTCGATGGAGGCAAAACCCGGCACTTACGATAACAACGATCCCATCGGAGTGCTCGATGTTACGATTCTCAGTCGGCTGGTGCTTGATGAAATTTTGGGTATTAAAGACCTTCGCACCGATAAACGTATCGACTTTGTGGGCGGCATTCGGGGGTTGGGCGAACTTCAGCGAAGAGTAGATAGTGGTGAGATGGCTGTAGCATTTGCCCTGTGGCCCGTATCCATGCAACAACTTATTGCAATTGCTGACTCTGGAAACATCATGCCACCCAAAACTACCTGGTTCGAACCCAAACTGCGCTCCGGACTGGTGGTGCATACATTGGATTAAAAAAGCACTCCCTCCTTTAATGGCCGGGAAACCTCTTGCCCGGCCTTATATTTTTTTAAATCATAGGAATTAAGCCTTCTCCTACAACAGCAAACTAAATACCACAAAATCAATTCATCAACCATGGTTACTCAATTTATCATCGTTTGGGATTGGAACGGTACCTTGCTCAACGACGTTGACCATAGCATACATATTATGAACACCTTGCTAAGAGAGCGTAACCTCGATCTACTCGATTATAAAAAATACCGACAACTTTTTGAATTTCCTGTGATTAATTACTATAAAAAATTAGGGTTCGATTTTCAAAGAGAATCCTTCGATGTAGTAGGACTCGAGTTTATGAAACGCTATTTTGCGGGCATACAATCATTGAGATTGCATGAAGAGGCTGAATCGACGCTGAAATGGTTTCAAAACAGAGGATTCAGACAAATGGTACTATCGGCCATGGAGCAAAGCAGTCTAGAAAAAATGCTAATGGATCTGGGTGTAGCACAATACTTCGAGGCAGTCATCGGCATTGACAATCACTATGGTGGGGGTAAGATAGAAGCTGTTGAACGCTTGCATAAGGTCTTAAACCAAAGTCCCGATAAAGTATGGATGATTGGCGACACGCTACACGACGCTGAAATTGGAAAAAAATCGGCATTCAACGTTATTCTTGTGTCGAAGGGACATCAAGATCGAAGCCTACTCGAAAAAGCCTGTGTACCAGTGGTTGATAGCCTGGCAGAACTTGTAGGATGGTTCTATCTTTCCCCACTCAATTAAGAACTTTATATTCTACTGCACAATCAAATCCTTTGAATTGAAAAATAAGAAATTATATTTTTCACCATAAAATTTAACCCAAATTGGAAAATATTGGCAGGGGTTCAAAACGCAAAGGGGTTTAAAAAACCAACCCCCAACACAATTTTTCC
>CALJNV010000073.1 GCA_937981455.1 uncultured Bacteroidales bacterium
TAAAGTTCAGCAAAGTTATTAGGATATTAAAGATGAACTTTAAGTTACAAGAGATTCAAGGGGCAATGAATGAAAAAACCGGCTGCATGCAAAATGGTTGTTGCTTCTCAGCCGGTTTTTGGTTTTCAAAATAAGAATTTATTGTTTAACCAAGCGACTTTGCAAGGTTTGATGGCCGTTATTAATCCGCAAAAGGTAAATTCCGTTGGGTAAATGGGAGATATTGAGGTTAAAATGATCTGTTTGTCGGGTTTCGCGCAGCAATGTTTTCCCTTCAGCCGAGATGAGTTCGATGATGATTGGAGTGAGGATTTTTGTGCTTATTTGATAAATTCCTTTACCCGGGTTAGGGGTTATAATGAGATCTCTTTCATTGGGCCTGGGTTTGATGCCCAATCCGCTGAAATCAATCAACACATCATCTATAAACAGGTTGTTGCCCAGTTTGTTGAACGATTCGAAAGCAATGCGAATATTAGGTTTTCCAAGCCAGGCCGAAAGGTCGATTTGCGAGCACTCTGCGCCCCATCCTTCTCCACACCAATCGTCAGGGGTAGCGGGGAAGAATTCCTGGTCGGTTTTGGGTGCAGTTTCAAAAATTCCGTTTCCATCAGGGCCTGAGGCGAATACTCGTGTCCATGTGCTTCCGCAATTATCGCTTATATATACAATCAATGAGTCTTTCTGATTGTAACGCTGGGCATAAGCATGTCGGAAGGAAAGGATGGCGGCGTTGTATCCTGTAAAATTGATGGGCGGACTGATGAGCCTATCTCTTTCGTTTGTGCGGTAATAATTGAAGAAATTCATGCGAGCTGCATGTGTAGGTGTGCCTTGTGATGATGTAACCTGTGATATATCCCAGGTTATTCCATAATCTGGGTTTACAATACTCCAACTTTTATTTGCGAATCCCTGTTCGAAGTCTTCAAAGAATGGAAAAGCATAACCGCCAGCGTGAATGTAGTTTTGTCGGGTTATTGAAGAGCTTCCATTGGGATTGGTTGCCAGCAGGGTGACGGTGTATTCACGATTTTCATTAAAGATGACGATGGGGTTTTGGGAGGTATAGAAAGTGCCCCCTGCATAAGTTACCGTATTGGGTTCGAACTGCCAATGCCAGTTGGTGGGTCCATATAATGTAGTATCGTAAAAATGTACTTCCTGGCCCGAGCACGGAGAGGTGTTGTCTGCATAGAAACCCACAGCGGGTAAAATGCTGGAGCTAACAGTGATGTAGTTTTGATGAATCACAGAATCGGAGCCCATGCTATTGCTAACTGTTAACTTTACGGTAAAAGTACCTGGAGTATTGTAGGTAATGATAGGATTCTGATCTGTGGAGGAAGAAGGGGATCCTCCTTCAAAAGTCCATTGCCAGTTGCTGGGAATACCCGAAGAAAGGTCGGTAAACTTTACGTGGCCTGTAACCGGAATCAAGGTTGCATCGCTGGTGAAGGCAGCCTGTGGGGGGGTGCGATATACTTTCGAAGACCATACTCCACGACCATAGGTCCCGGCCCTTATTCTATCGTGCTCGTTTTGGGTGGGATGATAAACAATCTCGATTTCACGTATCGAGGCATCAATGGGTAATCCACGGCTAAAAGGAATCCAGTCGCTGAGGCTATTGTCTTTGTAAAAGACCCCTAAATCGCTGGAAACATAGAGCCCTTCCTGGGCGCGTTTATAATACGCAATGCTGGTATATTCCACATTGGGTAAGGTTCCGCTGATGTCTGTCCAC
The DNA here is from genome assembly GCA_937981455.1 of uncultured Bacteroidales bacterium. Classification (GTDB taxonomy): domain Bacteria; phylum Bacteroidota; class Bacteroidia; order Bacteroidales; family TTA-H9; genus UBA2030. The sequence goes on from CALJNV010000073.1 coordinate 1,748, forward strand.
GTATAACCTTTGTTATCTGTTTTGTAAATTTTACCGTTGAGGGCCATGTACAGGATGTTGGGGTCGGTGGGATGAGGGCAGAGGGCCGAAGGGGTTTCTACCTGTGGAAGCAAAGGGCTTAGGTTGGTCCAGGTGGGCTGGCCCGACATAACATTGTCGCTACGGAATAGTTTTTTATCCCAACGGGCAAAATACAGTAGGTTGGGATCGGCCGGGGATTGAGCCAGAATTCTGATATTTTGATTATTGATACCTGCCAGGTTATCGCTGATTTTGGCCCAGGACGGGGTGGTTCGGATATTTTGTCCCCGCCAGATGTTTTTGTAACCGACAAACATCCGGTTGGGATCGGTTACATGAAGTGCATAGGGCGTAACCCAGTCGCCATCCTCGTCGATGCCAAATTTTCCCTTGGCTGCAATGGTGTAGCCACCATTGTTGTTATAGAATCGGGCAATATCTCCATAATAAACACTGGCGTAGGAATAGGCGGGGTTTTGATAGTCGATAAGGCATTCCATGCCATCGCCGCCCCGGGTATCAGCCCATACGTTATTGATGAGGGTTGAGCTGCCGTTGTCTTGCATACCAATGATCAGGTGACTGGTATCGACCACATCCTGTCCAATTTTGTAAATTTGGCTGATGACCAAACCTGCGCTGTGATCTGTCCACGATTGGCCTTGATTGGTCGTGGAATACACGCCACCATCATTGCCAATATAGAGCCGGTTGTTTAAGGGATTGTATTCAAAAACATGTTGATCGGCATGTACAGCCTGAATACCGCACCCCCCGTACCAGTGGCCGGTAATTTGCCAGGTAGCACCACCGTCGTAGCTCTTCCAGACATTCACTCCACCCACAAAAATGAGTTGGGCATTCAAGGGGTCGGCAGCAATCTCAAGGTCGTACCAGGCCTGGCCCCCACTTCCACTTCCATCGCAGCTCCAATCAAGAATGTTGGGCGTAGTGCTCATGGTTACAAACGAAGTTCCTCCATCGGATGAGCGGTAAAGACCTTTAAAACCACTATTGTTGTCAGATACCAGCAAATAAACATATTCTAGGTTGGCAGGGGTAACTGCCACTACGGCCCGTTGTCCACCACTGAGGCCTGCCGTAATCTGGGTAAACGATTCTCCCCCATTGGTGCTTCTAAAAAAACTAGCCGCTGATGTGGCGTACAACACATCTGGATTGTTGGTTTTAAAGACAATATCTTTGAAATTACCAGCTTTTTTAAGCACCCAGGTGGCCCCACCATCCATGGTTTTGTATATTCCTCCTGAGGTTGCGGCAAAAAGGATTTGAGGATTCCCAGGATGCTGAATCATTCTTCCAACGGTTTTTTCACCCATGCCATTGTTCCATACTTGCCAGGTGAGGCCTCCATCCGAGCTGCGCATAACTCCTAATCCATAGGCATCTCCCGCATCTCGGTCTCCTGTACCAATGTAAATGTTCTGTGGATTGTTGTAATCGACCACTATAGCTGAAACGCCCAATGTGGGCAAACTATCTGTATAGCTGACCCAACTTTGTCCATTATCGGCCGACATCCACAGACCGCCTGAAGGGGCTCCAATGTAAATTTTGTTGGGGTCGGTAGGGTGAAAAGCAATGGCATTCACACGGCCCAGTCCTTTATATCCCAATTGAGGATATGTAGTGGGGCCTAGCGATATCCATTGACCCTGAGGGTTGGAACGATGGCTCTGTGAGTATTGTTTCCATTGATTCCAATTCCAGGTGGCTGGTTTGCGTGTTCCGTCTGCAAAAATTCTTCCATTGCGCATGCTATATTCCCAGCGCTTGAAAGGCTTAAAACCGCTACCCTTGGTAATGGGGCGCCCTTCCCAATATTTTTCAAAGGCTTTTACAACGTCGTAAAAATTGACTTTTTCGTCTTGCATCATCTCTATCCAGTAAGGATAGTCTGCTGTATCGGGTTGCACCGGCTCTTGCGCCCTAGTTGGACCCCATGCGCCAATCCATAGCAGAATCAATAAAAATCTCAGTGTTTTCATTGGTTGTAAATGGTTAATTAGAGGTTCCAAATTTAATGATAATTCTGATATTTAGGGGTGTGTTTTCCTGTGTAAAGTTTCAAGGATGGGGCTGGCACAGCAAAGGGGCCCCACCTGTTTCAAATTGGTAAATCACGAAATTTTGGCTGATGATGGGTGTACAAATTTTTATACCCATCAAGGGTTTTATCAACCCCCTGAGTTATGCTTGTTGTTCGGGAATGTGATGTTAAAAAAAACAGAGTTTCACCTTCATGAAGCCTGTTTTTGGGGTCTGAGAAGTAAAAAGTTTATTTATGATTTATCTTCCAGGCTTTCATAGTATTCATGAGCAAGGCTACAATAGTCATGCTGCCCACGCCACCGGGTACTGGAGTTATCCAACCTGCTTTTTTCGACACTTCTTTAAAATCGACGTCGCCGGTGATGTAATAACCTTTTTCCTGGGATTCGTCAAGAATGCGATGTATGCCTACATCAATCACCACTGCACCTTCTTTAACCATATCAGCGGTGATGAAACCAGGTTTACCAATAGCAGCAATTAAAATGTCAGCACTGCGGCAAACTTCAACCAGGTTTTGGGTGTAACTATGAAAG
>CALJNV010000074.1 GCA_937981455.1 uncultured Bacteroidales bacterium
CATTATTTAAATCTTGCCCCATGCAAGTTAACAAATTATTCATATTCACAGGAGTTCTGTTTTTTTTGTTGTCCGCATGCACCTCAAAACACAGGGTTGGAGATGTGAGTGCTCTGGATACACTTCCCGCTCCTCTGCGAGAATTTAATTTGAAAATATCTCAGAATCAAAAAGACCTAACCGCATATCTATCTAGGGCTCAATGGTTTATAAAAAATGCCAGGTACAGCGAAGCCCTGAATGATATACGGAGTGTAATAATCAAGGATTCACTCAACCCTGCTGCCTTTGTTATTCTAGGTGATGCATATTTAAACTTAGGGCAACCCCTCTTAGCTGAAAAAGCCTATACTAAAGCCCTTAAAATACAGCCCGATTTCAACGATGCTTTACTGGGATTGGCGCGTTATTTCTTGGTTTTAAAAAATCACGATCAAACCCTGTCTTTAACAGCTAAAGCCATCATCAAACAATCTTTCAACCCAACAGCATATTACCTGGCTGCCTGGAGCTTCATGGAAAAAGGAGACACTTTAAGTGCCCTGAAAAACTACCTGAAAGCAGTGGAACAAAAACCGGATTTTTTTGATGCCCATGTGCAGTTAGGTATTCTTTATGGTAAAAAACAACCCCGAATGGCTGAAGCTTTTTTCAAAAATGCCCTCAGGATTAATCCCCGGCATGTACACACCCGATACCTCTTGGGTTTACTTTATCAGCAACAAGGTGAAATAGATAAAGCCATAACGGCACACCTAGACAATCTGGCCATTAATCCCGAATATGTGCCCTCATTGTTTGCCATGGGTTTCATTCAAATGGCTGATCGTTTCGATTTCAAAGAAGCCATAAATTGGTACAATAAGATTTTAATTATCGATGCAAAAAATGCCTCAGCTTATTTAAACAGAGGCTTCTGCTACGAGCAATTGGGCAACCTCAAAGAAGCCGCAGCAGATTTCCGTCAAGCCCTTACCATCGACCCAACACTGGATAAAGCGGCTCAAGGATTAAGCAGGGTAGCTGAACATAACTAAACGTATGCTTTCCTCAGTAGAGTTAATTCAGCCAATAAAGATTCACAAGCTGTTTTAAGCTGAATAAAAAGATCCTCAACTCCTGTAGCATCATGGGTTTTGCCCTTGGTTTCAAGGGCCAAAGCTAACTGCCGTGCATCCTCATCATAAAAATTCGCAATCACTCCTTTGAGGCTATGAGCATGCTTGTATAAACTATCAAGATCACCAGCATGAATATCATTCTGGAGCTGAGCCATACGCTCCGGATATTCCTTGATGAAAATGTCAATGATCTCTACAACAACTTCCTTATCGAAGTTTTCATACATTGCTGTAAACGTTGCTTTATCTACCATTGCCAATCGTTATTTTATTTTAAGACAACAAAATATTGTACCATGAAAGCAAATAAACTATTAATGAAATTAATACCCTATTCCATTTATTTTTCCAAATTCAAAATTAATTCATTTTTTTTTCAAAACGGTGTTCAGCGTTTAAATTATTTCTGAGCTCCATTCTTCGCTCTGCTTCAGCTTTTAAATCTAAAGCCGGACACCCCGCACAACCTGAGGCAGTACAACCTCCGCAAGGACTTTTGCTTGCAGACCCTGTTTTACGGATCTTCCACAATAAAAAAATAATAGCTCCAGCAATGGTAAGCCCAGTGAGAATTTCCTGAATCATGATAACCAGGAATTAAGATAAGGGAAAAAGTTGGCCACTACACGATAGGTAAACCACGAGGAAATAAGGACAAAAATCAAAGTCCAAAATATCTCAGGTATTCCCGTTGCTTTTTGTAGGTTGCTCGCATCTCCAGCTCGACCTGGGGTTTTAAAAGCTACAATTAAAAGAACTATGGGCGAGATAAAAGAATCGGCGAGTAAAAGCATGGCAAGCAGAAGTGCAAAGCCATAATGGAATTCGGGGCTGAGGTAATAATAAATTGCTGCTGTCATTGTTACAACAGTCAAACACCAAAAAACACCAAACCCATTGCGAACGAAGAAAACCAAGAACAACAAGGAGAAGCATAAGAAACCTATTAAAAAGGCTCCGGCCAAATGATGATATAAAACATAGAACAAAAGCCAGGCTGAAATACTCGCGAAGGGATAACCTGCAAAGGCTACTAAGATTCTTCTCCATCCCTTATTTCCGGCTGTAATAGCTTCTCCCGATAGGTTTTCAAATAGGCTTACTGATTTGACCTTGTGCCCCACAAGCAAAGCTAACAATACATGGCCTGCTTCATGAAACAATGTTCCGGTTACTCTAAAGAATTTACCCAGATACGGTATACGAGTAAGAATTATGGCAAATGCTAGCATTGCATAGAATATCAGGATGTTATTGTCCATCCCTTTCATGTTATACGAATTGTAAAAGTACATCAAACAAGCTAAAAGGATACAATAGATTCTAAAGTTTTTTGGAGAGAATTATTTCAAGAACAAGATATCCATTGGTATCAATATAGTAGTCGATTTTTGCATTGAGCAAGTGGGAAAGTTCCAGGGATACAATCAGTAGAAGTTCCTCTTTCTCAAGATTTACCAGGGGATTTATTAATAAAGATTCTCGGATTAAGGAATCGAGAAGGCTAACTAAATCTTCCCTGGGAGGTACCGAAAGGCAGGCTATATCTATGGCAAGAATCGTTGAGGGCCTAACGGCTTTATTTCTTAAACCATAAGTGATTTCTCCTTCAGGGGCTGCCATGCATAGCATTTGGGTTATGTTGGAAATCAAAAATCTGAGCAATTGAGAGTCGGATACAATAATTTTTCCTTTTAGATTATCCTCAATATCAATATCTATTTTATTATTAAAACAAAATGTACCACTGGATATGAATTTTTTACGAATATCTGTAAGCAATGCTGAAATGTTGACAGGCTCTTCAACAGGTTTTATTAAGTTATAACTCATTAGAGCCATATTACGAATATTATCAGTCGTTGTGGTCAATTCTATAATCTTATTCTTCAAGGATGAGAAATAGGATTTTACCTTTGGATTTCCTATACAATTTTCTTCTGCAAGGAGGTAATATCCAAGCAACTGGTTCAAATCTTTTTGAAGGATAATTCCCAACTTAGAGGTTAGTAAATTGGCAATAAGCTTGCGTCTGTTATCACTGTAGGATGGATTTAAGCGTCTGAAGGCCTGATCGGCCAGAAGCGTCTCTGTATACAACAACTCCTTTTCC
>CALJNV010000075.1 GCA_937981455.1 uncultured Bacteroidales bacterium
AGATGCGAAAAACTGAAAAATCACCGGTGTGACGAGGCCACATCCAATTGTCGGTATCGCCCCCAAATTTGCCGATAGCTGATGGGGGAGCTCCTACCAGTCTTACATCCTCAAACGTTTCATAAACAAGTAAATAAAACTGATTTCCATTGAAAAATGATTTCACCTGGGCTCTATACCAGGTTCCCGCGACAGCCTTTTCAACCAGACGTTTAGAAATAGCCGCAATAGCTTCATTGCGTTGTTTGCTATTCATTACTGGACTGAGCGCTGAAAGTACCTCAGCGGTTACGTCATCCATCCTAACCAAAAATGAAACACTTAACCCAGGGCATGGCAGCTCCTCTGGCCGGCTCATAGCCCAAAAGCCATCTGATAGATAATCGTGCTCGAGAGTACTATGCTGTTGAATTTCACCATATCCACAATGATGATTGGTAAGAAGAAGACCGTCGGCAGATACCAATTCGGCCGTACATCCACCCCCAAAATGCACAATGGCGTCTTTCAAACTGGTAGCATTGATATCATAAATATCGCGGGCTGTAAGCTTGAGACCGCGTGCTTGCATTTGCTTTTCGTTGAGTTGCTCCAGCAGAAGGGGCAGCCACATACCTTCATCGGCCACCAATCTGAAAACCATAAGAAAAGAAATTGTAAAAAGTAGCAAAGGCTTTTTCATACGCAACAATTCTATGCTTTTAATAATTCGGCAATAATATCATCCACACTAATTCCCTCAGCTTCAGCTTTGTAATTTCTCACAATGCGATGGCGCATCACGGCATGGGCCACAGCCCTCAAGTCTTCCATTTCGGGTGAAGGTTTACCCTGGAGTGCCGCATGACACTTAGCGCCCAATATAAGGTATTGAGATGCACGGGGCCCCGCGCCCCAGGTTACGTATTTTTGAGCCCAGGGATGGGCCTCCTTACTTTCAGGTCGACTGCTACGAGCTAGTTTAACTGCATATTCATACAATGCAGGCATTACGGGTAATTTTCTGATAAAATTTTGATATTCAATAATTTCTGTAGCCTCAAGCAGCTTAGAAGGTCTCGGTAATCCTCCTCCTGTGGTATATTCAACAATCTTAATCTCCTCGTTAAGCGTTGGATAATCGAGCAAAATGTTGAACATGAAACGGTCGAGTTGGGCTTCAGGCAAAGGATAAGTTCCTTCCTGCTCAATGGGGTTTTGGGTTGCCAGCACGAAAAAAGGCGCTTCCAAATGGTAGGTATTGCCCGCTACAGTAACGGCCTTTTCTTGCATAGCTTCCAACAATGCCGACTGGGTTTTAGGGGGAGTTCGATTGATTTCGTCGGCCAGGATAATATTTGCAAACACCGGGCCTTTGATAAATCTAAACTTGCGCGATTCATCGAGAATTTCTGTCCCAATGATATCGGAAGGCATCAGGTCGGGTGTAAATTGAATACGACTGAAGCTAATCCCCAATACCTGAGCTACAGTATTCACCAACAATGTTTTAGCCAGACCTGGGACCCCAATCAACAGGCAATGCCCCTGGCTGAATATGCCTGTTAACACTTTATCTACCGTATCATTTTGCCCAATAATCACTCGGCCTATTTCGGCCTTCATTCGTCGATAAATCTCGTTTAGCTGACTCAGTTTTGCTTCATCAACAGTATATTTCATCTGTACAATTTTTAAATCATTCAACACTATTTTGTTTTTTCAGGGGCTAAATCCACCAAAGTTCAAACATTAGTTTAATTGACCTGCACTTCGTTCCAGTTATTGCGAAAACGGCAGACTTGAAATTGAGGGTTGATACGAATATAAGTTTTACCGATTCGTTCTTTCACCCATTTTTGTAAGGTCTTTTCTTTTTTATCTTCCAGCGCCCAATTTTGAATTTTGTCGTAATCATCCTTCAAGTTGGCTTTGTGAGGGCGCGTACGTTCTTTAAGAAAAAGCAATCGATAAGCGTCTTTTCCTTCCTCGGTTTTAAATGGCACAGGACTTGAAATTTGCCCCACTTCGAGTTTATCAACCACATAATAAACCTTGGCCTCGAGTTGGTCAGGTTCGAAGCGAGTGGTGCCTGTGTAAGGATTGATCATCAATCCTCCATTCATTTTATTGGGATCATCCGAAAATTTGGCTACAGCCTCCTCGAAAGAAATTTTACCATTATGTATCAAATGAGCCACGCTGTCGAGAATTTGTGATGCACGCTGAAGCTCTTCGGGCGATACCTTAGGCGACATAAGAATATGACGGGTGTTGATGTAATCGCCCCTTCGCTCAATGAGTTGAATAATGTGATAACCTGCCTTTGTCTGCACAATGTCAGAAATTTCACCTTCCTTCAACTTAAATGCTACGGCTTCATATTCGGGATACAATTCTCCCCGACCGAAAAGGCCCACTTCGCCTCCTCGAGAAGCTGAACCAGGGTCCTCAGAATAGAGTATCGCAAGGGTAGCAAAACTTTCTCCATCGAGTATACGCTTACGAAGTGCTCTGAGTTTTTCTTTAACCTCTATTTCATCAGCAAGGCTGGACTTTGGCTTTTTAACAATTTGTCCAATTACAAACTCAGCGTTTACCATTGGGATACTATCTTCCGGCATATTTCGGAAAAAAGATCGCACCTCAGAAGGGGTAACCTTAATATTCTTTGTTAGGTTGTTTTGAACTTGCTCAACACGGATTTGATCACGTATGATGTCGCGAAATTCATCTTTGATTTGGGCTAGCGATTTTTTAAAATATTCCTCCAACTTTTCTTTGCTACCAATTTGCTGAATGAAATATCGGATACGACGATCAAGCTCCGACTCCACCTGCTTGTCGGTTACTTCCACACTATCGATATCGGCCTGATTGAGCAATAATTTATTATACAACAATCCTTCGAGGATGGCACATTTTGTTTCTGTTTCGCCGCCTCTGATGCTGCCTTGGGCCCTGTATTGCAAATATTGATTTTCGATATCTGAAATTGTAATCATCTTGCCCCCAACCACAGCCACAACACCATCGATAACTTTTTTGTCGTTCTGGGCAAAGGAAAATGCAGAAAAAGCAAGTATCAAAATCACTAATAAAAAACCTTTGTAAATCTTCATTTTATCTTTAGTTATAAATTTCAATTTCTTTATTTCTCAATGCTTTTTCAAAAAGTTCGGTACGCATCTGGTTGAGAAATTCTTGTTTACGGGTATTAAGGATAATTGTACGAATATTTTCAATTTCAAGGCTTAGTGGTGAAGTGGCTTCGCGCATAAGGAAGCTATAGATACGAATGATATAACGCCACTGGTCGTCGGTTAGTTCTATAAGACGATTGTTCTTTAGAAAAAGTTCTTCATTATAAGTAACTAAGGGGGCGAGTTTCTGAAGGTCGGCAAATGAATACCAAGAATTAAGACTCACCAAATAAGCTGAGGTGCGGCGCAAGCAAAATTGTTCGAGTCGATCGAAATTGGTAATGGTATCGGCTTCAAGCATTTTTCGGCCGATTTGAGCTGCCTTTACACTGTCCCTTGGAAAGCGAAAATATATCATTTTCACTATATTATCTCTCAATTTAAAAATATCCTTATTCTTTTCATAAAAACTCTCAATCTCCTGCATGCTAATAGATGTATCGAGTTTTTGTTGAAGGAGCTTGGTTTCGTAATTATAAATGAGCAAGGAATTACGATATTCTTCAATCTGGCGGGAAAAGTCTTTTTCCGAGGCATCCAAATTTTTTTCAGCATAGTGAAGCACCACCCTGTTTCGCAACCACATATCGATATAATTCTTAACCCATAAAACACTGTCAGAGGGTGGTGTACCTTCGGGCACTACACCTTTCAGATCCGAAAGATATAGGTATTCTTTACCGGCTCGGGCCACAACGAGTTCATCGGTTCGCAATTTCTCACGCAAGTAATTGCAACCCACGAAAATGATTGCAAACAAGAGCCAAAAGACCCATAAGCTTAATTTTCTTTCCATTGAGACGATTGAATGCAAAATATCCCGCCCGCTCTGGCTGAATAAAGCCCGAACGAACGGGAATTTGTTATAGAAAGGTTACTTTATTGATTTTTAATTTTTTCAAAAACTTCACGATTCACAACAACGGGATATCTAGCTCTTAATTCCTTAATCCATTCATTTTCAAGATAATTTTGGTATTCGGCGGTTACATGCCCACGAATTTCATCCAGTTCTTTAGGCATAGGGGGTAAAAGTTGATTCAAAATAACCATATTCAAGCTGATTCGACCATTTTCATCGACCTCTTGTTTTTTATTAAAGGTTTGGGGCTTAGTAAGTGCATCAGCCAGAGGCTCTTCGCCGGCAACCACCTTTTCGCGAACTATATCTACCATCAGGGTAGAATCCATTTCAAGGACTTTATCCTTGATGGTGCGTAAGGTCATATCGGCAAAATTAACCCACTCTACAATCTTTTTTTCCAACTCAATGGCAGTTTCGCGGTCCTTAAGATTGTTAAGGGTAACTCGCGTAATTTCTTTTCGATCGGGCCACATGAAATTGTTTTTCACGGTTTCATAAAATGCCTGCAAACCCGCAGTATCTGCGATTGCTTTGTCCCATACTTTTTTCTGGGTAATTTCGAAAAGCAATATTCCATCGTGATATTCCTTCATTAAAAGACCAAAATCGGGATATTTTTCTTCGAGCCGGCTGTCTTCATAAGCCACGACCTGGTCATCTACAAATTCTTTGTACTTGCTATGAAGAAACATAGATAAATCGGCCTTTTGACCCTTTTTCTGATTCTTAGCCAGCCACAAGGCAAAATCATTGAGCGTATATTTATTACCTGCCAAAGTAAAAAGAACTTTTTTCAGTTTTTTCGACTGAGGAACAGACCATTTTGCATGAAAAATATTGGTATCAAGCAAGGGAAGCAAGTCTGCTAGGACCTCTGAATTTTCAGTGAAGCGGTATTCTTTTTTAAGTTTAGCGATCAAGCGAGATTTTGTTAATGCGTAGCGTGAATCTTTTTCCAGTCGCTGGCGTAGGTCATTTTCCTCCTCAGCAAAAGTCCCAATAGGTTTATGGTCAATCATTTTTATAATGTGCCAACCATAGGAAGTTAGAACAGGTTTTGAAACATCGCCGGGTTTCAAATGATAAACCACTTGCATAAATTCAGGTACAAGGCGGTTGCAAGTGAACCAGGGCAGAACGCCATCGCGCGCCGCAGAGCCTTTATCATCTGAGAGTTCTTTTACCAGCTTTGTAAAATCTTCGCCTGCAAGAAAGCGTTGATACGCCGAATCAGCACGCATTTGAACCCTGATACTGTCATCATGTTTTGCATTGGCAGGCATCTGGAAAAAGATGTGAGCCACCTGAGCACGGCCCAGTGCAGGGTGCTTTTCGATTACTTTTATAATGTGATAACCATAGTTGGTGCGAATGATGTCAGAAACCTGGCCTACGGGTGTATTATAGGCGGCGTTTTCAAACGGATAAATCATATTGAAGACCGTAAAATAGCCCAGATCCCCCTTATTTCCTCTAAGAAAAGGCCGTTGGGATGTTGCTTGACGATCACGTGCTGAGGGATCTTCTGAGAGTTCAATGGCCAATTTTGAAAAATCTTCCCCTTGGCGTGCGCGGTCCCAAGCGCTTTTTATTTTGTTATAGGCAAGCAGGGTGTCGGCAGGTGAGGCCAGAGGATCAACCCTGACAAGGATATGGCTGGCTCTCAAATCGTTTTGCATTCGCTCCCAGGCTTCCTTTACAAGCAATTCTAAAGTTTCATTATCAACAAAATACGGAGGAGTCAACTGGCGACGATAGCCTGCCAACTCATCTCTGAGACTTTTAACGGTATCCAATCCGGCTATTTCGGCGTCTCTCACTTTCAATTTGAAATTAATAAAAAGTTCAAGGTACTCATCAATCGATTTACGGTCAGCAAGCTCTGTTTGTATGTTGTTTTTGTTGTAGAGATTCAAAAACTCACCAACCGTAACTTTCTGTCCATCAATGGTCATCAGTACTTCCTGGTCTGGTGATTGCGCTTTAAGGCCAAAGGATAAAAGCAGTGCATAAAAAAGCAAAAAGAATCTAAAGGCGCTCTTCATAGGATTAGTTATTTGGTTTATGGGTTTAATATTTATTTACTAACGAGAGTAGTTAGGCGCTTCACGGGTTATTGTAATATCGTGGGGATGGCTTTCTATGACTCCCGCCTGGGTAATCCGAATGAAAGTAGCATTGCGGAGTTCTGCAATGTTGCGTGAACCCGTATACCCCATGCCAGCTCTGAGCCCACCCACCATTTGGGTAACCACTTCATTGAGCGACCCTTTGTAAGGCACACGACCTACAATACCCTCAGGGACTAATTTTTTGATGTCGTCTTCCATATCCTGGAAATACCGATCTTTTGAGCCCTGCTGCATGGCTTCCAGTGAGCCCATGCCCCGATAGGTCTTATATTTTCGACCTTCGTATATTATGGCTTCACCTGGCGATTCATCCACCCCAGCGAACAGGGAACCAGCCATGATAGTGGATGCGCCAGCAGCCAGCGCTTTTACTATATCCCCTGTATAGCGTATACCTCCATCTGCAATAATCGGGATTCCACTGTTAGATAGGGCATCGTAAACATCCATAATAGCTGTAAGCTGGGGAACACCAATGCCGGCAACCACACGCGTAGTACAAATGGAGCCTGGACCAATACCTACCTTCACGGCGTCTATATTGAGAGCCGCAAGATCCATGGCAGCCGCTGCAGTGGCAATATTACCCACTACCAGATCAATTTCAGGAAATTCTTGTCTCACCCTGCGTGCCATGTCCATCACGCCCTTCGAGTGCCCATGAGCGGTATCTATTACAATAGCATCAACATCTTCTTTCAAAAGAGCTTCTACCCTTCTCATTGTATCCGAGGCTATGCCAACAGCTGCAGCTACTCTCAAACGGCCTTTAGCATCTTTGCACGCGTTGGGCATAGATTTTAACTTGATAATATCTTTATAGGTTATCAAACCAATGAGCTTACCCTGTGGGTCAACCACAGGGAGTTTCTCAATTTTATGTTCCTGAAGAATTTCTGCGGCTTTTTCGAAATCTGTGAATTCGCTTGTGGTTATGACATTGCGGGTCATTACGTCAGCTACGGGTCGGCCCATATCGCGTTCAAAGCGAAGGTCGCGATTGGTAAGTATACCCACAAGCACCTGCTGGTCATCTACTACGGGAATGCCTCCAATTTTATGCTCACGCATCAGATGAATAGCCTCTCCCACCCTGGCTTTCACATGAACGGTTACAGGTTGCAAAATCATTCCTGCTTCGGCTCTTTTCACCTTTCTCACCTCAAGGGCTTGCCGTTCAATAGTCATGTTTTTATGAAGAACCCCAATTCCCCCCTCCCTGGCAATAGCTATGGCCATGGTAGATTCTGTAACGGTATCCATGGCAGCGGTTACGATGGGAATTTTAACAGGTATATTTCGGCTAAACCAAGAAGTGATATCTACTTGGCGAGGCATCACTTCAGAATACGCTGGTACAAGTAGAACATCGTCGTAGGTAAGTCCTTCCCTCTGAATGATGGATCTGGGTTGACTCATACTATAGTAATTTTGGATTGCAAATGTATAAAAATTAGCCCTTACAGGGCTTTTTAGTCAAGCAGGACCACAGCCCCTCGTCGGTCAATATAGCGGCCTTTTTGGGTAAGAACTCTTAAATAATAGACGTATACACCCGCCGGGGCTTTTCGCCCCTTTACTGTACCGTCCCAGCCTTCATCGGGCGATGTAGTCTCAAATATTTTTTGACCAAATCGATTGTAAATCGCAAAATAATATTCCGAAGCATCAAAAGAAATAAGACGGGGTTTAAAGATTGTATTGGTCTCACGCCATGGGGTAAAAGCATTGGCTATGGCCATGCTAAAACGGGGCATTATTTGCACTGTGTTGGAAACTGCTTCTTCCTTAAATCCATAGCGATTGCCTTCTGCTTCGATAGCTTTTATAAAATATTGGGCGCCTTGCTCAAAGTCCATTTGATCATCTGTCCAGGTATTAGTTCCCAAGACATCTGCCACAAGGGTAGTGTCGTTGCCCATAATCTTGTAAACCTTATACATTTCAACTCCTTGATCCCATCCCTGAACAGGTATCCATTCAAGGGTAGTTCCTGTGGGATTGGTTAGTAAAATGGAATTGATAGTATTTGAAATCAATGCTGTGTTTCCGCAACTATCTATGATGGCGAGTCGATAAAAATAGGCCCTTTTCATAACATTTACAGCTGTATCGAGAAAGGGTTTTAACACATCGCCGGAATCCAGCACAGCCATTAAGTCGAAACTGTCGTTTGAAGAATTGCTTTTAAATAAATGATATTGTGCGGAGGGAGCAAGAGTATCAGCATGCAATTGAAGCAAAATTTTTTTGTTTTGCACAACGGTGGAATACCTGATGTAACCATACTGTGGTGCATGGGGTTTAATGACGCTGAGCTTATGCTGGTTAGAGGAAGAAGTTATCAGCTCATCCTGGTTAAAGGCCTGAATACGAAACGTGTATTTAACTGCATCAAGGGGATGAATGAAATTATAGGATAAAGTCTCTGGCCCGGTTTCGGCTACAATATATTCCAGGTCGTCTGATTCTCGGGCAAAAATACGGTAGCCTTTAAGCCCTGCTTGCATATGGGTATAAGGCGACCACTTCAATAAAATATGATCAGCACATACGTCGAAAACAGGTTTATCAAGCAAAATAGTTTGTTGGGCTTGGGGAATACCCATATCGGCGCTTGCATTACCGCAATGGTCGAAGGCGGCGACGCAATATAAATAACTGTTTAGCATAGGATAGGCAGTACTGTCTATAAAATAGCGCTGATTGGGCCCAAAAAGCAAAGCAAGTGTGTCCCAAATACCTGCATTCTGCCTGTAAACCACGTAGCCCATCACGTCGGGCGCACTACTGGGCTGCCATCCAATGGTCACCTTACCGTCAACCACAGATACACTGTCAAGCGTTGGAGTGGGGGGCTGTTCAATATCGCGATCCACTTTAATAACCGCAGAGGTCGAGATGCAACTCTGGTCTCCCATTTCTATACGATAATAATTATCTGAGCAGGGTAATACTTTATGAGAGAAAGCGGTTTGGTCTGTTGTATCAAGTAAAATCCATGACCCATTGGGTTTTTGCCAATATATTCTATAATAACCAAAATTCGATGCAGGAAGTTCGGGCATTAGCACATTCCACTTCAATTGAACATATGTTTGATTGACAACCTGGCCGTCTACATGCAAAGCGGCTATTGTATCGGAATGGGCTATTGCTTGCGAAACTGCAACAGTTTTGATGAAATAAAAAGCATCCTGAGAATAAGCCAGGGCACCACTGTGGGTATAATTATCTTGGGCAATGTCCATGATTTCTGCAATTTTAACAAAATCAAGGTAGGGGTTCATGGAATACCAAACCTCGTACCGTGCAAAATCGAGCGTGGAATACCTGGGCCTCCAGGTGAGGGTTACATCGCCATTGGAAGCCACGCTCGAACAAACAAGGTCAACCGGTAAGAGTTGAGCATGAATGCCGAAGATGAATAATAAATTACATACCCCTACAATGAAGACTTTTCGCATAAAATTTGAAACGCAAGATACCATTAAAAATTTCAGCATGGCTTATACAACACATCACAAAGTTAAAGATTTACATACAATGCAAAATAATCTCATTTGAGTGATCCGTAATGCCATGCATTGCGCAAAAAAATTGCCAAATAATGTATGATGATTGAGAAAACCGGAGAGCCCGCTCAAATATCTAAATTTGCAAAATTTTAAGAAATTAAGCATGCTACTCATTGCCCCTTCTATTCTTACCACCGATTTTACACGATTGGGAGAAACCATAGAAATGCTTAATCGCAGCCAGGCTGACTGGATACATTTAGACATCATGGATGGCCGCTTTGTGCCAAATATCACTTTTGGTTTCCCGGTGATACAATCGATTCGGAAAATTGCCCGCAAGCCCCTTGATGTACACCTCATGATTGTTGAGCCCGAGAAATATTTAGAGGCCTTTAAAGATGCAGGGGCAGATTTATTGACTGTGCATGCCGAGGCTTGTACTCACCTTCATCGCACTTTAGAGGCCATCAGGCAGCTGGGCATGCAAGCCGGTGTGGTGCTCAACCCACACAGCCCCCTGGCTTTGATTGAAAATGTTTTAAATGATGTGGACCTCATACTGCTCATGTCAGTCAATCCGGGCTTTGGCGGTCAAAAATTTATCCCCCAAACCCTTCAAAAAATCAAAAAGCTAAAAATGATGCTTCAAGAAAACAACAGCCGAGCTCTTATTGAAATTGATGGGGGCGTTAACCTCGATAATGCCGGCATGCTGAGAGCGGCTGGGGCCCAAGTTTTGGTAGTAGGAAATTCTGTTTTTACCCACCCCAACCCCGCAAAAGCTATTGAGATACTCAAAAATAGCTAAACACTTATGAAGAGTCTGTTTGTATGGGTTTTCATCCTTTTCTTTCCCTCTATGATAGCAGGGCAGGTTGAGAATTTTACGGTAATGTTTTACAATGTTGAAAACCTCTTCGATACAGAGGATGACCCACAAAAGGCAGATGAAGGTTTTACACCCAATGGTGTGTATCACTGGAACCCAAGCCGCTTGCATAAAAAATTGAACAATATTGCAAAAGTGATAATTGCCGCGGGAGGGTGGGATATGCCGGCAATGGTAGGTATGTGCGAGGTAGAAAACCAAAAGGTACTCAAAATGCTCGTAAATTACACGCCTCTAAAAGACGCCGGGTACAAATTCGTTCACCATGAATCACCTGACCCTCGCGGCATTGATGTGGCCTTGTTATATCGCCCCGACATTTTTAAAGTTCTGTTTCACAAAGCCCTACCCATAAAAGATTCTTTAGGAAATTTCTTAAATACACGGGATATTCTTTTTGTCAGGGTTAAGCTCAACAGCGGAGATACACTCGATATTTTTATCAACCACTGGCCCTCGAAATATGGAGGGGTAGCGGGTAGTATGCCTAAGCGATTCGCTGCCGCTCGCACCTTGCGTAGACTTACCGATTCGTTACAACAAGCAGGCAGGCATCATATTCTCATCATGGGCGATCTCAATGATAATCCTTTGGACCTCTCAGTCGCAGAAATCCTGGGTGCTTGTCCCGATATCCATAAAGCCTGCCCCTCGGGCCTGTTTAACCTTATGGCTCCTCTGATGAAAAAACAAAACCTGGGATCGCATAAATTTCAAGGACAATGGGACATTATCGACCATATAATTGTAAGTGCTACACTAGCTCATTGTCAAGATAGACTCTGTGTGGCAAAAGCTGAGATTTTCGCACCCGAATTTCTATTGGTCCCCGACGAAAATTTCACCGGCAAACGCATATTTCGGACATACAATGGAATGCGGTATGAAGGAGGCTTTGCCGATCACCTGCCCGTGAAAGCCCAATTGACAGTTAAAAATAAATAAGCAGAATTTCCTCGAATCCAGAGGGTCAGAAAACCCATCAGCAAGAAATTACCTTGCCACGAGATTTGATACCTTCCTGAGAAGGTTCAATACTTTTGAGCCCCATAACAATCGAAATAACTCTTTACAATTATTTATCTATCAACAATAAAAACTTTTTCACCGGGTCGCTGCATGAGGTAATTTTCCCTGACAAATCGCTCGGTTTCTTCTGGATTGTGTAAGACTTGCTGCAAACGCATCCTGTAATACTCAGTCTGTTGTTTATACCACTTCGATTTTGCTCTTAAATCACGAAGTTCTGTATAAATTTTATATTGATTTATGAGACAGTAGCGGTCGAAAAAAGTCATGTAGATTATAAAAAGGGCCAGTAGTATAAGGCGATAATGCTTAAAAGGCCAGCGGTATAAGAGGGGGTAATTTGAATCATGCATGGCATTAAAACTTTTAGGGAGTATATTCAGGCATTTGTTGCATAGCCATCAATGCAATGGCAGCAAACTGATCGATGGAGAGGCCTAACTTTTCGCACTCCAAAATGTTTTCGCGTTTTACGCTGGCTGCAAATGCCTTTTCTTTCATTCTTTTTACGATAGATTTGGGCTTTACCGCTTGAATATTTTTATCAGGGTAAACCCAAACAGTGGCATGAATGAGGCCGGTGATGGTCTCGACAGCAGCCAGTGCATGTTGAAAACGGGTGAATCGCTGAAGTCCTGTGGCTCTTTCGTTGTGCATACGGATGGCATCGGTTATTTCCGGGTCAACGCCCATTTCGTCGAGCCAGGCTGCCGCGGTAGGGCCATGGGTCAGCGGATCGGCATCGGTGAACTCAACATCGAGGTCGTGAAGAAGCCCGGCCAATCCCCATTGGTCTTCATCTTCCCCAAAGTGCCGAGCCAAGGCTCGCATAACGGCTTCTGAAGCCCTGCAATGCATAATCATTCGCGGATTTTTAATATGCGCGTGCAACAATTCCAATGCTTTTTCTCTTTCCAGAATCATAGCGCCTTATTTTTCAACCCATTTTCTGATATCATTATCACTCAGCATGCAATTGAGCCATTGATCGCTCAAAAAGGTTTGATATTGCTTGTAAAATCCGATAGCTGGCGTATTCCAATGGAGTACTTGCCAGCGCATGCGTTTCACTTTATGCTCAAAAGCCCGTTTCATTAATTCTTCAAAAAGCTTTCGACCTATGCCTTTTCCCCGCCAATCCTTTTTTACCACAAGATCTTCCAGATAAAGCTCCTTCCCCTTCCAGGTAGAATATGTAAAATACCAGAAAGCCATACCCACGGTAACGCCATTAACTTTTGCCAATAATGCATAAAAGGAAGGAGGGTTGCCAAAACCGTCGCGCAAGAGATCTTCAGCAGAAATAGTAACTTCTTCTGAGGACCTTTCATAGGCCGCCAATTCCTTGATAAGAGCAAGCATTTCGTCGACATGGGCAGAGGTAGCCTCCACAATGTGTATATCGAAGGGCTTATCCATGACGATCAATTCCATGGAGCATATAAAAAGTATGGGCAAGACCAGGAATAATTTCTTCCAGGTATTCTTTTACAGCTTTAGGGCTTCCGGGTAAAGTGTATATAAGAGTGTTTCGGGCAATACCTGCAATAGCACGGGAGAGCAAAGCGGCAGGTTTCTGCGCACCATATTTTATTCGGATATACTCCATAACACCTGGAATTTGTTTGTCAAGCAATGGCAGAAGGGTATCAGGGGTAATATCGCGCGAACCAATGCCTGTGCCTCCCGAAGTAACAAATAAATCAATTCCCGCGTTTAGGGCCTGCTGGGCTAATTCCATCAATTGGTGGCGGTCGTCGGGGATGATATAAGTTTGTATAGCAGCTTTCCAGCCTTTTTCGTCAAAAAAAGCCTGCAGCATGCGCAGAGCTTCCGGGCCACTATGGTCTTGATAAGTCCCCTGACTGGCTCTGTCGCTAAGAGTAATTATCCAAACCTTAAAGACATGGGATTCCAGATTTAAGGTCATAATTCCTTCGATTTAGGGTAATATTTAAGTTCCATACCTGGAACCAGTTTACCGCCTTTAATAACCTTGCAGAAAATGCCCTCGCGGGGCATCACGCAATCGCCTACTTCAACAAAAATTGCACAAGCTGTTCCATGGCATTTTTTACCGATTTGGGTAACTTCGAGCTCCACTTCATCGCCCACAAAACGGTCGCCGGGATGGGTCGCATAAAGCTCCAGCCCTTGTGTGGTTATATTTTCAGCAAACTCTCCATATTGAAGCTTGCGTCCACTCTGTTTTTCGAACCGTAATATACTTTCAACACCCAACATACTCACTTGCCGGTGCCATTTCCCTGCGTGAGCATCACCTTCTACACCCTTATCGCCAAGTACAATTTCCGCTACCGGATGTTTTACGGTACCTTTTTGCTCTGATATATTTACGGATATTACTTTAAGAGTTTTCTGCATGGTTTTAATGGATTCTTAGCACAAATGGCCTAAACATTCTTTTTATTCCAGTGGATATACAATTGGGTCTTATGCCCCGAGCATTTGTTTAACAATTTCCGAGACAAGTTTATTATCGGCTTGTCCAGCAAACACTTTAGAGGCAACCCCCATCACTTTGCCCATATCCTTGATAGAAGAAGCCCCCGTTTGGTCTATGATTTCTTTAAGCTTCTCCCTGATTTCATCCTCCGACAGCTGCTTGGGTAAGTATGATTCGATGATGGAAAGCTGGTAAAGTTCTTCTTCGGCAAGGTCATTCCGGCCTTTTTCGGCGTATATGGCAGCTGCCTCACGGCGTTGTTTGGCCAGGCGCTGCAACATCTTTATTTCAACTTCAGCGGGTATTTCTCCACCCGATACATCTTTACCTGTTTTTTCCAATAGAAGGGCAGCCTTGATGCCTCTGATGGCCTCGAGCTTGCGCATGTCTTTGGCCATCATGGCAGCTTTCATGTCATTATTTATTAAGTTCTCGAGTGACATAACGTTTTTTGAGACAAAATTAATAATTTAGGCCGATTAGTCGGGATTGTCGAAAAGATAAGGATTGTTGCGAATTTCAGGTCCTTGCGTACCGTTGACGATGAGGTTTTTAGGGGCTAATTTTTCATCGGCTGAAGGTGGCGGGTTCAATTGAGTACCCCTTCTTTTATAGGCCGGAATTGTCTCAATAGTTTGCCATTGCTCTCCATTTAAGGAGTCTGCGAACATGGTATTCATTTTTTTTAGCTGTTCCACCCGATCCGATGATTTTTTGATAGTGACAGGAGGAGTAACGGTTTCATCGGTAGTTTGCATCGGAGAGGATTGAGCGAGGGTTTTAATGATGGTTCCGTTGTCGGACTCAAAGGCGGAAACCTCTGGTGGGTTTTTGTCGGGTTCATCAAATAAGTTAAGAACACGGGTCGGTGTGCGAGGCTCAAGGGGTGGTTCTGCCTCTAAGGCAGGGTTAGAGGCCTTAATGAGTACAGGTTCTGCCGGCTTATACTCTTGTTCTTTAGGGTCTTTAGGTTGGGGCATTGGAGTCCCTTCCAGGGTGTGTATAGTCTTGGGAGTCTGAAACTCCGTAGTTTTTTGGGTCTCAAATGAGGTAGCAATAAGAGTGATCGCAATATCCTCACCCAGATCCTCATCATAGCCCACACCCCAAATAATATCTACATCATTGCCTGCATTTTCCTGGATACAGTTTGTAATTTCGGTAACCTCATCCATGGTTATCTCGTTTTGCTTACCGCTGGAGATATAAAGCAACATATTCCGAGCGCCAATGATGCTATTATCATCGAGTAATGGTGAATTTAGGGCTTCCTTGGCAGCTTTCAAAGCACGGCCTTCACCTGAAGCCCTACTTGAACCCATCAAGGCTTTTCCAGAATCCTTCATCACTGTCTTTACGTCTTCAAAATCGACATTTACATAAGCTTTTACAGTAATAATTTCAGCAATACCTTTAGCAGCTCGCGTTAATACATCATCGGCCTTAGCAAAAGCTTCGCGCAACGACAAATTGCCCCAATATTCGCGAAGCTTATCGTTATTGATTACCAAGAGGGTATCCACATACTTGCGAAGCTCGGCTATGCCCATTTCAGCTTGTTGCTTGCGCTTGCGACCTTCAAAGGTGAAGGGAATAGTAACAATACCTACCGTAAGTATGTCGAGCTCTCGGGCAACACTGGCAATAACAGGAGCTGCACCGGTGCCAGTTCCACCCCCCATGCCGGCAGTTATAAACAACATCTTGGTATCTTTTTCAAGTATTTCTCTGATTTTTTCGATGGACTCTTCTGCCGCTCTGCGACCTACCTCGGGTTTGTTGCCTGCTCCCAACCCCGATGTACCCAATTGCACTTTGATGGGAATAGGACTGGCATCCAATATTTGCTTGTCGGTATTGCATTGGATAAAATCAACATCTACAATACCTTGATTATACATGTGATTAACTGCATTATTACCGCCCCCCCCAACGCCAATAACCTTGATAATTGAAGTCCTTCTTCCATGCGTTTCAAATCTGAGCATATTGTTGGTATTGTTTGTATCCATTTTATTTCCTAAATTTTGATTATCGTTGGCTTGCATAAATATAATTTGTTAATATTGAGTTTTTAATATTGTATAAAATAATTATGAACAACACATTGTTAAAAAAAACAGAAAAATAAATATCTGATTATCAATAATTTTCATCACTATCATTGAACCACTCCTGCATGCGCTGCAAAAACGACTTTCCCCTTTTTCCTTTGTTTTGAGGTTCATTTTCCTCCCCAATCAATTTTTTATTCCCCGACGAGGTAGGATTTACCGTTTTAACCTCAGCCGATTGGCTTGAAGGGTCAGACGCTGGTGTTTCGAATTTATCAACCTCATCCACCTGAATGATTCCCTTTCTTTTCAAATCTCTATCCATTCGACTGAAGCCCAGCAACAATAACCCAATTCCCGTGGAATACATGGGAGAGTTAAGGTGTTTGGGAGTGGAAGCGGAGAGATGTTCATTGGGAAAACCAATTCGCGTCTCCATGCCTGTAACATATTCAGTGAGCAAATTCAGGTGTTTAAGCAGAGCTCCGCCACCGGTAAGAACAATTCCCCCTATGAGTTTTTTCTCCAGCCCTGTAGCCTTTATTTCACCATAAACATATTCAAGAATTTCTTCCATTCGGGCCTGGATAATGGAAGAGAGGTTACGCAGAGTTATTTCCTTATGCTGCCTGCCTTTAAGGCCAGGAATGGCTACAACATCGCTTTCACTATTTTCGCTGGCAAGTGCAGAGCCATACTTTACTTTTACTTCTTCGGCGTATTTACGAATGATAGAACAACCATCTTTGACATCCTCTGTAATTACATCGCCACCCAGAGGTATTACAGCCGTGTGACGTATGATATTATCCTGAAAAATAGCTATATCAGTGGTACCCCCACCAATATCCACAAGAGCAATGCCTGCTTCTTTCTCTTCGTCCGACAGGGTTGCTTCCGCCGAGGCCAAAGGCTCCAATATAAGATCGACCACTTCAAGCCCAGCTCTTTTTACACATTTATAAATATTTTTAGCGGCTGCGGTTTGCCCCACGATGATGTGAAAATTGGCTTCGAGATTTGTACCGAGCATGCCTACAGGATTTTTAATTCCCGGTTCCCCATCCACGGTATATTCCTGAGGAATCACATCAATAATTTCCTCGCCGGGACTTACAGTAAGATTAT
This sequence comes from uncultured Bacteroidales bacterium, assembly GCA_937981455.1. Taxonomy (GTDB): domain Bacteria; phylum Bacteroidota; class Bacteroidia; order Bacteroidales; family TTA-H9; genus UBA2030. The sequence goes on from CALJNV010000075.1 coordinate 17,268, forward strand.
ACATATCGCTGATGAGCCTGTCAATATCTTCATTCGAAATTTCTTCTTCTCCTTTTTTTCGAATGATGCTCCCCCTGTGCTGCAAACTTTTGATATGATGGCCCGCAATACCCACGTGCACATATTTTATTTTGCGACCGGCTTGTGCCTCTGCCTCTGAAACAGCTTTTCGAATAGCATTGACCGTATCATCAATGTTAGCTACCACGCCTCGGCGCACGCCGAAGGAATCGCTGCGACCAAAACCCACTACCTCTACTTTACCGGCAGCATCACGACGCGCTATCATGGCTGCTATTTTGGTAGTGCCTATATCGAGGCTCGCAATATATACTCCAGCATTCTCCTGTGAATGCATCGAATCATTCCTGGGCGTTTCCATATTAGGGTTCATTTTTAGTTAATACTATTTGATTTTTGTATTTTAAGTTCAATACAGGATACTGACGAAGATCGATATGACCGGCGGTACGAATATAAAATAGCAGGAGATTGTCGAGACGCCATTCCAAATCGCTCCAATCGCCTAATAATATGATAGGACTGCCTGAGGCAGGTATCAATTCTACCTCTCCTTTGGCATTATAATACACCTGTGCCACCAACGAATTGAGCAGACGATGAGAACGAAGATATTGTCCAGCCCGAAACAATTCCCAGGCAGGTTTGTATGCAGGATTATTTTCAGGAATGTCATTCAGCTTTGCATATTTTCCTATACCCAAAGGCATATTACCTGAAATGGTAAGCACCCGTGCAGAATACCCTGGAGCCACAGAGAAAAAGTACCCCAATTCATCAATATACGAAGTATTACCGCCGGGATAAAAAAGCTTCATTAGAGGTTTGCGTTGTATTACATGTATTTCGGTAATTCCTGAAAGAGAAGTAAAAACATCGGCCGACTCTACAACAGGTATCCGCCTGATCTCTTCTTCCAATGCTCTATATTGCAAATCTTTAAGAGGTTTACCGACAGCCCTCCCCCACTTTTTTTTCACTATATCATTGATTTCCTTTTCGCTGATCAAAGGACTTCCCTGTTGATTATCAATTTGGATGAATACAGCCTTGCACGTGGCTTGATCTTGCCAGCGATTGGCAAAACTCAGACCTGTAAGTGCGGCGGCCACACCCACCCCCCACAAAGCCCTATGAAGTATTCTTTTCAGCTTAGGTTTCATGCTTTTTCAAGGTTGGTAAAATGGCTTTCTGCCAGTTGGGCAATTTTATCAATGTCGCCGGCCCCCACGGTAACAACCACACCCGACTTTCGGGAGACGATAAGGTTGAAAGCGGCTTGTTGGCTAATGATCGGTGGGGGAACTACCATACGTCGTGCAATCATTTTACTCGTTACACCGCGAATAGGCTTTTCACGGGCTGGATATATATCGAGCAAAAATACTTCATCGAAAAGACTAAGACTTTGGGCAAAGTCATCGGCCAAATCGCGCGTGCGAGAATAAAGATGCGGCTGAAAAATGGCTGTAAGTTGTTTATCTGGAAACAGATCGCGTAGCGATAGGGCCAGAGCTTTAATTTCTTCAGGATGATGAGCATAATCGTCGATATAAACGAAGTCATTGGAGTGATAAATTACTTCGAAGCGACGGCGAATACCTTTAAAATTGCTCAAGCCACGAGAAATTTCCTCAAAAGTTGCGCCCACCATTTGAGCTAGAGCAGCAGCTAATACACTATTTTCAATGTATATGCGAGCAGGGATATGCATAAATACATCCTTGATAACACCTTGAGGAGTGCTTATGTCGTAGCGGTACGACATCTTCTCTCGCTTAATATGAGTGGCAAAAAAGTCGGCGGTGGAATCCTCCACGTGATATGTAAAAATCCGAGCTGCACAATGCCGTTGAACAAGATGTCTGAGACCACGACGGATGATGAGAGCTCCATCGGGATGAATTTTACCCGCAAACGCCTGAAAAGCTGCAAGCAAATTATCATAATTCTGATAAATGTCCAGATGATCAGCATCGATGGCAGTAATAGCTGCCAGGCGGAGAGTCAGTTGAAGGAATGAGCGATCAAATTCATCAGCCTCCGTTACCATCCACCGCGCTGGCAAGGTATTTAAATAATTGGTGTTGTAATTTTTAGAAATCCCTCCAAGAAAAGCCAGACATCCCAAGGAAGAGCCATTTAAAATATGAGCCAGCATAGTAGAAGTGGAAGTTTTGCCATGTGTACCAGCCACAGCAACCGAAGGCATAGATGCAGAAATAAGCCCAAGCAGTTCGGCCCGCTTCATCAAAGGAATATTTCGTTGATAAATGGCAGTCCATTCTTTATGTTCACGAGGAATGGCAGGGGTATAAATCACTAATTGCGTATCAACCGGTATAGCAGCTGGGTTTTCATCGAAATGTATGGAGATACCTTCAGCCAATAGCTCAGTAGTGAGTCGAGTGGGTGTTTTATCGTAACCACTCACCTTCACACCCCTATGATGCAGGAAGCGAGCCAGAGCACTCATACCAATACCTCCAATGCCCAAAAAATAGACAGATTGAAGCTCTTCTAAATTCATATTTACCCCTTTTTTAAGTTATCGAGATCATTGAGGAGGGCCTGAGCGATGTGTTCATCGGCATCGGGTATTGCAAGCCTACGAAGGGCTTCACCCATCTGCCGGCGCTTGTTTGGGTCAGCCAAAAGACGACCAATACTTGAGCACAATTGACTCTCTGCGGAGGAATCTTCTAAAACAAAAGCTCCCCCGGCTTCGGCAATACGTCGAGCGTTGTGCATCTGATGGTTGGCAGCAGCAAAAGGATAAGGAATAAGAATAACAGGCTTGCCAATATGGCAAAGCTCGCTGATAGCAATAGCACCCGCACGGGATACAATAATGTCGGCGGCAGCATAGGCCAGGTCCATGCGCTCGATAAAAGGATAAACTTTGACTTGGGTTAGGACATGCGATTGAACAAATTCTTGAGCTTCGGAGGCAAAACCAGCCCCTGTTTGCCATATCCATTGCAAAGAACGAGTTGCGTTTTGTTTGAGGCAAGCCCTCACCGCGCGATTAATAGAAAAAGCTCCCTGGCTTCCTCCGATGACCAGCACAATCGGCGTGTTTTTATTCATCCCGAAGTACTGGCGGGCCTCATCGATTTTTCCATCAATATGTATTACATTTCTTCGAACGGGATTTCCTACCATAAGAGTCTTTTCGGCAGGGAACCATTGGCTCATCCCAGGAAAGGCGATAAAAATCAGGCGGGCTTTTGAGGCCATCATCCTGTTGGTAACCCCAGGAAAACTGTTTTGCTCCTGCATATAAATAGGGATACCTAACCAGGCAGCTGCTCGCATAACCGGACCACTGGCAAAACCTCCTACACCAACCACAGCATGGGGCTTAAACTTTAGGAGTATCGCCATTGCTTGGCCCAAGCTAACCATCAAACGCAAAGGAAACAATACATTGGAGATACTCAGAGATCTTTTAAATCCACTTATCCAAAGCCCTCTGATAGGGAATCCCTCGGCTGGTACCTTTTCCATCTCCATTTTTCCTTTAGCTCCCACAAAAAGTATTTCAGTCTCTGGCCTCAATCGTTTGATGGCACGGGCTATGGCTACTGCAGGGAAAACATGCCCGCCTGTTCCTCCACCTGAGATTATAATCTTCATATTGCTGCGGGATTAAGGTTTTCAGGTTCAGCTTGCGCACCATCTGGTGGGATGAAGTTTTCACCAGCCACCTCAAGGGTTTCAGGTGCCTCCCCTCCACGAGCCACACTTTGAAGCATTCCAAGCATTATACAAGTAAACAACACCGAAGAGCCCCCCATGCTCATCAGCGGAAGGGTTTGACCTGTAACCGGCACAATGCCAACCGCCACAAACATGTTAATATAGGCATTCACCAGTATGCTGAAAGTAACACCAAATGCCAACAGGCTGCTAAAAACCGTTTGGCTTCGGAGGGCAATGGCTATTCCTCTATAAAGCAAAATAAGATACAACAGCACAAGAACCCCCCCCCCTATGAGCCCATATTCTTCTATAAATATGGCATATATAAAATCGCTGAAGGCACTGGGCAGGAAATTTCTTTGCACCGATTTACCCGGTCCAAGCCCCAATAGGCCTCCATTTGCAATCGCTATCCGCGCTTGCTCCTGCTGAAAGTCGTCAGGGTCAGCCAGGCGAGCCGCCACTTCCTCAGGCTTCGATTCAAGCTTCCCAACAATACGTTCCTTCCATGTGGATGCTCTAGGCAATACCTTCGGAAACTTAGATCCGACAAAAATGACCGATGCCAACAACAGCACGGCTGCCAACGATAACAATGTTAGGTGCTTCCAATGCGCACCTCCAAGAAGAAACATGGTAAAACTTACTATCAGAATTATACCTGCAGTTGAAAGGTTAGCTGGAAGAATTAATGCAAAAATCAGTGCCACCGGCCATAAAACATGTACAAACCCCTCCTTGAAACTATGCATCAGAGATTGTCGCCGATGCATCTCCCTGGCTACAAAAGTGATGACTCCAACTTTAGCCAATTCACTGGGCTGAAAAGTCAAACCTAAAAAGGGAATTTTTATCCAACGCTTGGCTTCATTGATCGTTGTATCACTAAAAAAAAGCGCAAAAACAAGAAAAGCCAAGGACAGAAATAGAAGATATTTCGATGCGGTGGCAAATTTGCGATAGGGTATTTTGTGAATCCAGTACATGAGAGCCAACCCCGCCAGAGTTATCAACGCATGCTTCAATAAATAATACTCCGCAGGACTCCCTTTAGAATTAAAAGTAAGGGAAATGGATGCGCTATACACCACTAACATTGAAATTATTGAAAGCATTACGATAACAACCCAAATTGTGCGATCGCCTGAGAATTTTACGGACGGGTTAGACATGAGTAGACTTATTTAAAGATTTTTTACAGCCTTTTTGAACTGATTTCCACGGTCTTCGTAATTCTCAAACAGGTCGAAGCTGGCGCAGGCAGGTGAAAGTAAAACTACATCCCCTTTCTGACCTAACTGATATGCCGCTTGCACCGCTTCTTCTGCCGATGAGGCCTCTACGATGGTTTGAATGATATTTCCAAAAACTAATTTGAGTTTGGTATTATCAACGCCCAGACACACTATAGCTTTCACCTTTTGTTTGACCAATTCGATAAGCATGGTGTAATCGTTGCCCTTGTCTTTACCTCCTGCAATCCAAATCACCGGTTTGTTCATGCTCTCAAGGGCATACCAGGTAGAGTTGACGTTGGTGGCCTTGGAGTCGTTAATAAAATCGATACCATGAACCGTAGCCACAAATTCAAGCCTATGCTCAACATTTTGAAAATCAGCTAAGCTCTCTTTAATCCGCATTTTACGGACCTCAGCGAGGCGTGCAGCTATGGCCGAAGCCATCGAATTGTAAATATTGTGGCGGCCTTGTAAAGCCAAGTTTTCAATGGTGGAACTCATAATGTCGTTATTAAGTTTAATGATTATTTTTTCGTTTTCAATCCATGCGCCCTCAGCGCAGCCAGGATAAGTTTCACCGTAGGGAATTAGGCGTTGCTTGAACGACCTCTTTTCTATCTCTCGGCGAATCACAGGGTCACCCGAAAACCATATGAAAGCATCTTCGGGTTGCTGGTTTTGCACAATCCGCATCTTAGAGGCTATGTATTTTTCGAAACTCCCATACCGGTCGAGGTGATCAGGGGTTATATTGGTTAAAATGGCTATGTGGGGCCTAAAGCGGAATATGCCATCAAGTTGGAAGCTACTGAGCTCGAGTACCCACCAGCGATGATCACCTTTAAGCAGTTCAAGTGCAAAGCTGTTGCCCACATTGCCAGCAACTCCGGCGTCAAGACCACCTTTCACCAATAAATGATGCGTCAATAATGTAGTGGTGGTTTTTCCGTTGCTACCGGTGATGCAAATAAATTTTCCTTGAGAATACCTTGCTGCAAACTCTATCTCGGAAATCACAGGGATGCCTTGGGTAATGGCAGCGGCAACCAAGGGTGTGGCTTCAGGGATGCCCGGGCTTTTTATGATTTCATCTGCTCCAAGGATAAGCTCAGCGGTATGTTGATTTTCCTCAAAAGGGATATCCCATTCCTTTAAAAGAGCTTTAAATTTTTCTTTAATACTGCCCGCGTCCGACACAAATACTTCCAAGCCCCGGGCTTTGGCCAGGACTGCAGCCCCTGTGCCACTTTCGGCAGCACCCAGCACCACTATGGGATATCTCCTTGTCACAATTATCTAATTTTTAGTGTTATAATGGTAATAACGGCTAACATGAAGGCAACAATCATAAAGCGTTGAACAATTTTGGCTTCGTGATAACCCTTCTTCTGAAAATGATGATGCAAAGGCGACATGAGGAATATGCGTCGCCCCTCACCATATTTTCGTTTGGTATATTTGAAATAACTTACCTGAAGTACAACCGAAAGGTTTTCTACTAAAAAGATCCCGCAAAGTATCGGAATTAGAAGCTCTTTACGGAGAATGATAGCCAGCACAGCAATGATTCCCCCGAGGGTAAGGCTGCCCGTATCGCCCATAAATACCTGCGCGGGATAGGTATTGTACCATAAAAACCCAATAGCGGCACCCACCAAGGCACTGATAAAAATAGTCAGTTCACCGGTGTTGGGGATGTACATAATATTCAGATAATCAGCAAAAATGATATTGCCTGAGACCCATGCAAGCAAACCCAGAGTGGACGCTGCCACAGCGGTGGTCCCTCCCGCCAATCCATCGAGTCCGTCGGTCAAGTTTACACCATTGCTTACAGCTGTAATAATGAATATGACTATAGGAATGAATACCAGCCACACATACTTGTGCGCATTGGGCCCAGCCCAAGCAATTAATGAGGTATAATCAAATTCATTATTCTTTACAAAAGGAATGGTGGTCTTGGTCGATTTTTTCGACTCAGCTGAAAATTTTACTCGTGCGCGTTCGTAATTGCTCTCGCGCAACAGATTGTTGCTTTGCACAAAAGCATGGGTCTCACTTTTTTCCCTCAATACCACATCGGGGTGGAAGTAAAGTGTACTTCCCACAATAACCCCCAATATAATCTGTCCTATCAATTTGGTGCGTTTGCGTAAACCTTCCTTGTTTTTTTTGAAAACTTTGACGTAGTCGTCCAGAAAACCAATAAAGCCCAACCAGAGTGTAGTTACTATCACCAAAATCACATAAACATTTTTAAGCTGGGCAAAAAGAAGAGTAGGTACTAGTATGCCCGCGATAATGATCAGCCCTCCCATAGTAGGCGTACCTTTTTTTTGCAATTGACCCTCCAGCCCTAGATCCCTTATCTCCTCACCTA
>CALJNV010000076.1 GCA_937981455.1 uncultured Bacteroidales bacterium
TTAAAAATAAAGGATTCAAAATTTTAGAAACCAATTGGCATTACGGAAAGGATGAAATAGATATAATCGCATACGATGGTCTGGAGTTGGTGATTGTAGAAGTGAAAACACGGAAAACCAATTTTTTTGGCGAGCCTGAAACTTTTGTAAGTAAGGCCAAACAAAGAGCCCTCATCCGATGTGCCAATCATTACATACGAATCAATGGCTTTGATGGAGAAACAAGGTTCGACATTGTCTCTATTATTCTCACCCCGGGAGGTAATATGGTCCATCACATACCTCGTGCATTTTTTCCCACGCTCTAATTTTCTTTTATGCGTTTTGCTATTGCTGATTATGTCAAGGAATTTGAAGATCGATTGAAAAAATATATTGACCCATTGGCAGCAGGGGTGCAGCTGCTTACATGAACAATAAGAGTGAATTTTTGGGCGTTAAAGCTCCAATTCGGCTTAAATTCATGATGAAAGATTTGGGCTTTCCATCCCCGCAATAAGCTGTTTGAGTTTATTGCAATATGATGGAATAGGCCCTATAGGGAAATGCAGTATTTTGGTAGGGAAGTGGCCGAAAAAATGATTAAAATACCGGTAACATTTGATCTTGAGCTTACCGATTTTATGATTATCAATAAAGCGTGGTGGTACAAGGTAGATTTTATTGCCGTAAACCTGGCAGATTCCTATACCCATGCTTTGGGTGAAGAAAAATTCACATCTACCCGAAATGGGATGAATAGCGGTAATATAGGGTAGCAAAGAAGCGTCTTGCTTTTTCAGTTCAAATAAAAGGAACAAATAAATATAGTATTGATCTTTGTCTACATAAATGAACTGAGAGAGGACAAGGAGTTTTTATGGAAGAGGCTACGGGTTGGGCTTTGCGGCATCTAAGGCGAACATTTCCTTCATAAGTCAATCAATTTGTTGAAAGGCATTCACTTCGATCCTTGAATAGGCTTGATTTTCACTGGCTTTTGAATAAATAAATATCTGCTAATGAGTTATTAGCTGATTTTATTTGAAATACTATTGCCAATTCTCTATAAAAGCTTACATGTATTTGTGATATTTTTACTTTCGCAAAAAAATCACCATGGACAAATCTCAAAAAGAAGGGCGCTACCAGCGTATTTACGAACAACTGTTGGGTTTACTTACCAAGACAAGTAATGCTGAAGCTCGAATGGCCACAATTGTGGCTGTTTTACACCACAAAATGGATTATTTTTTCTGGACAGGGTTTTACATGCTTGTTGATGGAGAACTCATTGTGCGAACATATCAGGGGCCGGTGGCCTGCCAGGTACTCGAAAAGGGTAATGGGGTTTGCTGGGCAGGAATTAGTAGGGCTGAAACGGTCATAGTCCCCGATGTTCATCAATTCCCTGGACATATAGCCTGCGATTCGCGTTCCAATAGCGAAATAGTAGTGCCCTTGCGCAATCATCAAGGAGTAGTGGTTGGTGTGCTTGACGTGGACAGTAAATCTTTTGCTGCTTTTGATGAAGTAGATGCTATTTGGTTGGAAAAAATAGTAGCCCTGGTTTATGTTTAGAAGATTATTTTTTAATGCTTTTATTTGTTCGATTTTTGTTGGGTGTTCACTGAAGGTTGGCCCAGAAAAATACCTCTCTTCCATTGAAAATATACAAACCGAATTGGCCAGCCGCATGCACGATATCATTAAATTTTCCGAAGATTTGGATTCTGCTATGCTTTGGCAGTCGTTGCAGCAAACCAGCGAATATGCAGAAGAAGCTGTTTTAAAGGTAGAGGAACTGGGCCCCTACCGGGGTGATAGTCTTTTGATGAAAACTACACTTGAATTGCTGAAGGTTTATCGAAAGGCTTTACAACAAGAAATTCTCCAAATGGCTAAGATTGTCTCTCAACCTGGTGAGTTGAGTGAGTCGGATGAAACTAGGCTTCAAAGATTGAGACGAGCTGTATTTAATCAACTTGTTGAAGCTGAGAGGACTTTTCTAAAATCAGCCAATCAGTTCAGACGTGAATATATTGGTATGGAATTTATTGAGGACGAATCTTCAACATGGTTTGATGAAGAAGAGGACAGCAGTGGAGTTTGGTTTAATTAAACTTAATACTTTGATTTAATAGGTGATAGCTCCTTCCTTAAAAAATCACAATTTGAGCTTTAACAATTGATTGATGCCCCTTGTATCAATCATCCTCGTTTTTGGCTTTTCCATTTTAAATCAGTGCCTGAGGTATTAATTTATTAAAAATCAAAGATATTTTCGTGTAAAATTCCTGTGAGCAAAACTTTTTATTTTTGGGAAAATGCAGGAGTAATGAATTTTGGAGAAAATAGAGATTTACCCTAAAGTTTACCAATAAATTTACCTCGCAATTTTCTTAAAGTCATTTTCGCCTGAAAGATGATCCATTGCCACAAATTCGGAAGGGTATATAGCTTACCATATTTTTCAGGAATTTCATCTTTATAATCAGGGGACATAATGCGTTTGACTGCAACGCTCATCAGGGTATAACTTGTTTGTTCTACGATCTTGTCAAGGGCATGGAGGGTGGTGTAAGGTCCTATTTCAAAACGTTGTTCTGCCACAGGGATGCCATTATCAATACCCGTTCTAATTTTTTGAACCGTAACCGTAAATTCTTTTTCCCCATAAAACAATTCCCAAAAGCCGGCAGGTTGGCCTCTGTATTTGCGTAAGTCACCGTAATGATATGAAAGTACTCCTTTAGGAAAAGCCTCAATAAATGCCTTTTTGATGATAAGATGGTATCCTGCCAAGAGGGCTGCCTCTGCATTCAACATCTTTAATTTTTCAAAAAGAAATGGAGATTGAAGGTCGTCGGTTCTCAGCACAGGTACTTTATTTCGCTTCAGCCAGTTTTCCAGATGAAAGTAAGTTTTTTTACCCGGGAAAAGCCTGTTCTGGATTTTTCGGTAGAGAGTCTGTGAAATCAAGACCGGAATATAACTTTTATGGCCTTTATTCCAATGGTGGCGGAGCTTTTGTAATAAAGGGGTTGGGGTGGGTGTATGCAAGATGCAGGCTAAAATTTGTAAATCAGGAATTTGGACTAAATCATTTAGCATGCCTTCAATAAAGGGAGGCTGAATCATGGATTCGGTGAGTAAAACCACTTTCATGCAGTAAATAGTTCTGTAATCATAGTTATATCAAGCTGGCAAATACCTTGGATCATCCCTCTATGAGGTAAAGCTACCGAGATATAAAAGGGTTCAACAATAAATGACTTTATCGAAAAGTATCCTGTTTCTGACTGAGGCAGGATTTGAATGCATCGGCTGTTGAGAATATTTATACCTGTTACGACTTCAATACATTGAAGAGAATCGATTATTCCCAAGCCTGTTGCTTTAAGAAAGGCTTCTTTTCGCGTCCAGTATTTAAAGAACCAGGGGCTCCCAGATTTGAGAATATGCCTTATTTCGCGAATTGTAAAAAATCGTCCGGCAATGGGTTCGTACTCTATTTGGGGATCCATAAATTCGAGGTCGACTCCAAGAGAATAGGGGGCATAGCCCTGAAGAAAAGCGGTTGCGGAATCAGAGAGGTTGAAAGAGGGGTATGGGGCTACTGTATAGGGTTTTCCTGTTGATTCCGTTAAAATTTTAATTTTAGGAGGCGCTTCGTCCGAAAAATGTGATAAAAACAGACGGTTTAGGGCATGATTGATAATCAATGTTATGCGTTGTTCTTCTTTACGCATTTTTAAAGCACGTTCTTGCTCATTGGGAGAAAGCAGATTGAAAGCACTTTCTGTAACTGAGGTTGGAAGCCCTTGCGCATTTCCAAATATCAAGACGACTCCTTTGTGCACTGCTGAGATGGCTTCATCCCATGTTAATGTAGGTGGCTTTGGGGAATCTTCGCAGTGAATGATAAGTTCCTTCATGAAACTTTGTTGATTATGCAAAGATAAGGCCGCTGGCGAGGATTTTTATTTTTTTAAGAAATGACCCGTAAGAAAGCTCTTGGGCGACGTAACGTTGAGGAGATACATGCCGGGTTTCAGTTTACTAATATTGAGTCTGATTTCAGCCGCCGTGGCGTCATAGATGGTTTCCATGATTAATTTACCAGTGATATCAAAAATTTTAAGCTGCAAAGACCCGGGAATCGGATTATTTTTGAGGTTAATGTATTCTTCTGCAGGGTTAGGATAAATACAGAGCGCATTTTGGGGAGGGGGAGTACGATTGTCGATGCCCGTGCATAAGGTAAAGGAAACTGTAATCTGGTCGGTTTGTGTGCCATAAATATTTTTTACAGTGCAACCCAGGGTAATATTACTGATTCCAATGCCTGTAGTATCCAGAATTACTTGGGGTCCCAAGCTACCATTTGACCAGGTATAGGAAGTAAATCCTTTTCCTGCATCGATAATTACTTTTTGTCCGGCGCATACTGTGATATCGGGCCCCAGATCAAGTTTTGGATTGGATGCAATGGCTCGAGAATTATTGAAACGAGCAGAGAATTCCTGATAGTAGAGGTTGGCGATTGAGGCATCGTAAATTATCAAAGTATTTTCGTCATTTCTGTTTTCTGCATTGTTACTCCAGTTGTGTGAACCGGTGAGCACCAAGGGATTACTTCGAATATCCAGAGCATCAGCGATTAGGGCTTTGTGGTGCAATAAACCACTTTCGGTCGTTTCACGAAAATTGGTCCCCAGGGCCTGGGAGAGCGTACTGACTACGGATGAGGCACAGGAGGCGTCATCATCTACTACCACTTTGACCATCACATTTTGTGATCTTCTTTGAGCGATGGCATCGGCAAGATCGTTGCGTGTTATGAGGTTTGTGGGAATAAAAAGGCTGGTGCCTGCACTATTGATGGCGGCTATAATTTTGGCTGTAACACCGTCGGAGGGGCTGAACCAAGATTCAACAGGGCGGCCACCGATATTAAAGTAATGGGGTGTGTTGTTGGTTTTAAAAGGCCCAAATTTGGAAGCCGCTGCATTGGGTTGGTCGCCGCTGCCCCCCCACATCTCTTCAAATTCCATGCGGTAGGCCAAGGCCAGGCTTTTGTCTTGAATCATCAAAAAATTATTTGCGTCGGTGTTCACTTGGTTTGAGGTAAAGTTCATACTTCCCGTGAGAAGCCATGCGTCGTTAGCGTCGTCGGTGTCGCAATCGACTATCATAAATTTATTGTGCATGATGGAATATGAACTTCCCTGTGGACTGGCCAATGTAGGTATGCCTTGAAGTACATAAATAGAGCTGTTTGAAGTGCTTCCATCGTAAATCACTCTTACCCTTACACCTCGTGCTTTGGCTTGATTGAGTGCGTATCCAATCTGGTCAATATTCATGTTGTAAATGGCCAGGTCTATGCTTTTTTTGGCTTTTTTTATAAGTGCAATTATAGTATCGGGTGCAGTACCGGCAAGATAAATCGCTGGAGAACCTGTAGCTAACGATACATTTACTGGTCGGGTAAAGAAAATTTTGATTTGACCCGTAGAGGCCGATTGGCTCATCAAGAGCAAGGTGTCACCCCAAAGGGTATCTCCTTTGAAAATATTAAATGGTATAGCTTTTACAAGGCTTGAAGGCCTACTTACCGAAATTGTGAGATTTTGTGTAGTGTCAACGATCTGAGTGGTATTTAACGTAAATGGACCCCTTGCACCCTCGGTAAAATAAACGCCTGCTTGGCCGGCTAAGTTGGTTTTCCATTGAAGGGTTATCTGGTTGGGTCCGATAGCAATGGGGTAGGGTTTTTGGGTAAAAGCAGGTTTTTGAGCCCATGAAAACATTAGCGAACAGGCACAAAGTGCCAAAGCAAGCAGCTGTTTTTTCAACATAAAAGGGATTATTTTTTTCTGAGAATAATGAAAGAGGGTAAATGATCGCTATAACCACCTATCCAAGCCCCACCAGCAAAGGTACGGAAGGGATAACCGGCGTATTGTCCTTCTTTGTTAAACAGGTAGGGTTTGTTAAAAATACGTGTTGCGTAGAGGACGTAACCCTTAGTTTTTGCGGACACCATAGGTTCCGAAACAATTATCTGATCGAATAGGTTCCATGCATCGCGGTAGGCTAATGAACCCACACCTTTTTTGAACAATTCTACCATAGGGTTGAAAAGGTCGCCCGGTGCAAGTTCTTTCTTTGAACCTTTAGCTTTAAGAAATTGGGTGAGACTGGGGTCGGTGGGGTCGTCGTTGAGACCGCCCATGATGATGATTTTAGCATGAGGCATTAAAGTCATGAGCGAATCGCTAATCTTGCGTGTAAGGGAAGCTGCTGCTGCACGATATTCTGGTCCGCTTCGCCTTGATGGCCAGTGATTTACAATGATATGAAGTGTATCGCCATAAAGAATACCACTCACGACCAATTGATCTCTGGTTCGAAATTTAGGGTTATCATTCAAATGCAACGGCACGGCAACTGCATTCAGTACTTTAAAATCGCGGTATTTATAAAGCAAGGCAACATCCACGCCTCGATTGTCGGGTGAATCGAAATGGACAATGCAATATCCTTTGCCTTTCAATGGAGGGGTATCGATAAGATCTTCGAGAACCCCTCGATTTTCTACTTCGGCCAGTCCAATAATGGATGGACCTCCGGTAACAAATTCATCCCCGATTTGTCCGATGACCTCTGCCATGTTTTTTAATTTTTTAATATATTTTAGGGTATTCCATTGATTGGGGCCGTCGGGTAAAAATTCTTTGTCGTCCGTGTCAGGGCTATCAATAGTATCGAAAAGATTTTCAAGGTTATAAAAAGCAACACACACCAACTCTCCATTGAAAGGCTTTTGCGCATTGAGAAGACCGTTGTTTAAAACAAATAATACTAGAATCCCCCTCAAGATGGGATGAAAGATTTTTTGTAAGTAGGATGATTTCATACTGAGATGGCTTTTAAGGACTGCAAATTTATAATTTAAATACCAGGAGAATCGAGATATGGGATTGCTTGCATATAGAATACACATTTTTTTTGTTCCTTTGTAAGCTTTTATTCATTCACAAAATGATTTGAAAAATCAGTAGAATATAAATTTAATAAATGAAAAGAATCGTTTTGTTTTTAGTACTTTTAGTAGCAGTTGATCTGCTGATAAATGCTCAGGAGACCTTAAGCTTGAAAGGGGTCATACAAGATGATGCAAATGGGGATGCGCTGGTAGGGGTAAGGGTTCGACTACCGGGTAAGGTTGTAGTAACAGATGACAGAGGAGTATTTGTTTTTTTGGGATTACAAGCTGCACGACTCAGTTTGTGGATAGAGGCCGAAGGGTATGAGCCTTATTCCATGACTGTGGTATACAATGGAGAGCCTCTCGATTTGGGTGTTATTCGCTTGAAAAAGATGGCCATTGAAAGCGAACAGGGTATGGCCGATGTGGTACTTATAACGCTCGAGAATGAGGAAGATAATCGAACGCAGGCCGGATCAGGTTTGTTGAGTGCTGGAAACGATGTGTTTAGCAATACTGCGGCTTACACGTTTGGACCCATGTTTTTCAAAACCCGAGGATACGACAATGAGAACTTATCGGTTTACATGAATGGCATACCTGTAAATGATCCTGAAACTGGTCGGGCTTCATGGTCGGAATGGGGGGGGCTGAACGATGCTACGCGCAATAAGGAAGTGGTAAACGGTATGGGCCTGGCTCCTTTCACTTTTGGAAGCCTGGGTGGCAGCACCAACATTGTTACTCGTCCATCATTGCATAGAGCTCAAACTAAACTCACCTATTCGCTTAGCAATCGCACCTATGTGCATCGTTTGATGTTTACCTGGTCAACGGGGATGCGGCCCGATGGTTGGGCTATTACCTTTAGTGGTTCGCACCGCTGGGGTAATGAAGGCTTTGTTGAAGGGGTTTTCTATGATGCTTGGGCCTATTTCCTTGGGATTGAGAAGAAAATTAATGAACACCATAGCCTGGTTCTTACATTTTATGGGTCTCCCACGCGTCGTGGTCAGCAAGGCCCTGCGACTCAGGAAGTGTTTAACCTGGCCGGCTCTAATTTTTACAATCCTTATTGGGGTTACCAAAATGGAGAGAAGCGTAACAGTCGGGTAAAAGATTTCCATGAGCCTATGATTTTGCTCAATCATTATGGGAATTTAACGGATAAGTTGCAATGGAACAATGGTTTGGCTTTTAATTTCGGCTACAACGGTAGCATTGCTCCCAATTGGTACAATGCCCCTGACCCTCGTCCCGATTATTATCGCTATCTGCCCTCTTATGCTAGCGATCAGAGTACCAAGGACTTCATTGCTCAACAGTGGAAATCGTCGCCTGAAATCAGTCAATTTAACTGGAACAGGCTCTACCAGATAAACTATTTGAGTAATCTTGAAGGGAAGAGTGCTCGTTACATACTTGAAAATAGACGAACCGATCAACGTCAGATAGTTTTTAACTCTACACTTAAATATCAAATTTTGCCTTATTTAAATTTGACTGGAGGTTTAATCTATAGAAATTATAGAGGCAATTCTTTTAAAGTTATTGATGACCTTTTGGGAGCAAATTATTGGAAGGATGTTGATCAATTTGCCGAGCGCGATTTTAGCGGTGATACGGCGAAACTGCAAAACGATTTGAATAATCCCAATCGCCGGGTGGGTGTTGGAGACAAATTTGGTTACAATTATATTCTCCATCAAAACTGGTGGCAGGCCTGGGTTCAGAGCGAATTTGTTTTTGATGCAGTGCAATTTTTTGCCGGCCTGGCATATACGGGTCAGCAGTTTTGGCGCGAAGGACTTATGCGCAACGGGCGGTACCCAGATAATTCATTGGGCAACTCCCCAAAGAGCAACTTCAACAATATAGCTTTAAAAACAGGCGGCACCTATAAGATTACTGGAAGACATTTTATTCAAGTTAATGGGATGTATATGACCCGTGCGCCCTATTTGCGAAATGCTTTTCTGTCGGCACGTATCCGCCACGATCTAACGCCTCACCTGACAAGTGAAAAAATAGTGAGCGGTGAAGTGAGTTATTTGATGCGATACCCCAATGCCAACGTTCGCCTAAGCGCGTTTCACACCTTTTTTGATGATCAAGCAGAGATTAATAGTTTTTATCACGACGATTTAAAAACATTCGTAAACTATATCATGGCTGGTATTAGCAAAACCCATCAAGGGGTTGAATTAGGTGCAGAGATTAAGATTACTCCGAAACTTTCTGCCATTGGGGTTGCCTCATTGGGCAACTATCGATATACCAATCGCCCCATGGCTACCATCAGTTATGATAACGGCTCGAAACCCGATACAACTGAACAGGTATATATCAAAAATTTTTATGTACCTGGTACACCACAAACGGCTACATCGCTTGGGCTGAAATACGCCGGCCCGGGTTTCCTGTTTTTAAATCTAAACGCCAATTATTTTGATAACAATTACATGGATTTCAATCCTGAGCGACGCACGCAGGCTGCAATCACCAATTTAGGACCCGGCGATCCGCTCATTGCAGCCATTACACGCCAGGAAAAATTGCCCTCTGCTTTCAGCCTCGATGCTTCCATTGGAAAATCGTGGAAGATTAGGGATTACTATCTAAACTTAAATTTTTCCGTAAGTAATATCCTCGACAATCGCGATATTATTACAACGGGCTTTGAACAGTTTAGGTTCGATTTTACCAATAAAAACATCAATAAGTTCCCACCTAAATATTACTATGGCTATGGTAGGACTTTCTTTCTCAATCTGGCCTTTCGATATTAATTTGAAAACGTAAAAATTTAATTTTTTGAGATATATGAAACATGGAAATTTAAACCTCTGGCTCGCTGGTCTTTTAATGACCGCATTTTTCCTTGGAGGATGTGTAAAAGGTGATTTCGACGAGCCTCCTATCAACATCCCAACTGTAGATTTTCAAGCCAACACCACCATTGCGCAGTTAAAAGCTATGTATAATGGCAAGCTCGATTCCATTAGAGATGATATTATCATCAAGGGTGTGGTTGTAGCCAATGATGAATCGGGCAATTTGTATAAACAACTAATTATTCAAGACGAAACAGGAGGCATAGTATTGGGTCTTGATAAGTCATACCTTTACACTGAATACAAGCTTGGGCAACGTGTTTATATAAAATGCCGTGGCATGTATCTGGGTGATTATAACAAGCTCATCCAACTGGGTTATCCCTACAACGGAAGCATAGGCCGGCTGCCCGAGGCTCGAATACCCAACCATATTTTTCGGGATTCATTGCCTGGTAAAGTGCCTGCACCTATTACCCTTAGTTTAGCTCAAAATAACTCGGCTTATATCAGTATGTTGGTTCGCGTTGAAAATGTAAAATTTCTCGAAGTAGGCGTGCCTTTTGCCCCGCAGGGAGTTTCAGCTACCAACCGAACCCTTGCAGATTTAAGTGGCAATCAATTGGTGGTTAGAACAAGTAGCTATGCCAATTTTGCAAGTTTACTGACACCTTCTGGTTTTGGAACAGTGCAGGGAATTCTTAGTATTTACCAAACTACTTACCAGCTTACCATTCGTGATACTTCTGACATCATTGGTTTCAGTGGTTCTACCCCTCCACCGCCTTCCTCTGATTTCCCTTATCCCCCCTCAGGTCTAACCCCATTAACAAGCCTTGAAGAAAATTTTGATAATGTAATCAACCAGACCGATATTACTCTTGAGGGATGGACCAACGAAGCCCTCAAAGGCAATCGCAAATGGCAGGGAAAGACCTATCAGAGCGAAAAATATGCTCAGGCTACTTCCTACAATTCATCCGATGCCTCAAATGTAACCTGGCTGATAACCCCGCCAATAGTCTACAACTCCGACTTAAAATTGAGCTTTAAATCGGCCATGGCATATTACAAACATGATGGTTTGACGGTATGGATTCTTACTAACTATGCAGGTAACCCTGAAACAGCCACCTGGACACAAATTAATGCTACTCTGGCCAATGCTGCCTCAGGTGATAATAAATGGGTACCTTCGGGCGATATTCCCCTGGCTAATTATGTTCCTAGTGGATATACCGGAAATATTTATATTGGATTTAGATATGAAGGAACACAGACCCAAACCACCACCTACCGCGTAGATGAAATAAAAATCAATTCAACCGGAGGCGGTGGTGGAGGTGGCGGGGGATCCGTAAACCCTGTTAGCGAAATTCATGAGAATTTTGACGGCGTGAGCAACGATGTTGATATTGCCATTGAGGGTTGGCTGAATCTGGCTGAAGAAGGAACCCGCCTGTGGAGAGGTAAAATTTATAATACAGATAAATATGCACAGGCCACATCCTACAAAACAACTGATAATCAAAATGTAATTTGGCTTATTACCCCTCCCGTAAAATATGAAGGCGGTAAAGTACTCACATTTAAATCGGCCAAGGCCTACTGGGTGCACAACGGATTTTCTGTATTCATATCCTCGGATTTTAATGGAACCAATCTGAATACAGCCACATGGACACCCGTGAATTGCCGTATTGCTCAGCAAAGTGATCCAGATCACGCATGGATTGACTCTGGCAATGTATTGGTTAGCGATTATGTGCCTCAGGGATTTAATGGCAACTTTTATGTTGCTTTTAAATATGTAGGTAATGCGACAAATACCACTACTTTTAGGCTTGATGAGGTAAATATTTCACCGGTGAAATAAGTAAGATCAAGTACAACGAAAGTTATAGGGGTGGCAGGCATAGCTTGCCGCCCCTATCAAATATCTTTTCCTGAGCTTTCCTTTATTCTTGTGTAAATCCCTGTTTCTCATATTGCAGATAAATCCATGATATTACCAGGCTAAATGCCACAGCACTCAAAATAAGAAAAGAGCTAATGATACCTTCAGCCGTGAAAGATAAGCGGATCAATACTGTACTCACAATATAGCCACTGTTTCGCATAACCCTATGAAAATCATGTGTATGATAATGCGAATAAAGCAACAAGAATACATCGGAAACAATTAATACAGTGAAGAAGTCTTCGAAAAAAATTGATGAGAGATATTTGACGGTAAAAGGTTTTCCGTTGATAAGTGATAAGAAGATTGCATCCCCAATACTGTAGATAAGCATGGCAGCAAATATGATGAGCAAAAGCGAGGCCACCCGTCGTTTGGTTAAAATAAACTGATTGATCTGATTTTGTTTTTCGCTGGAAGGTTGGCGGGCATATTTTCGAATAGACCTTAGCAAAGTATAGAACAGCCAGATGAGAAAGAAAATTCCGAGGGTTGCCACCAGGTCTATGGTAAAAGTTAAGTCCGTTTTATCTGCGAACCATTGTCGGGTCAACGTAATGTGGCCTAAGTCGTAGAACAATCGCCGAATCATAATGAGAGCAATAATTTCATATTCTTTGGCGATATATTCGGTGGTGCTTCGAGGAAGGTAATATACCAGCAAATAGACCTCAAAGATGAGAATCAAAGAAAACGGCGTATAGAGGGCCAATAAAATATTATGAAAAATTTGTGGCGGGGGATACCCCATGATCAATCTGTTAGCGGTAAGATATACAATATGAACCAGATAACCCAGAATGGCCAGATGTATGATATATCTTTCAAACATTTGCCTGGCTTTGTGACTGAATAGAAAAGAAAAAAGTTTGCCTTGTGAAGCCATCGGAAAAAGTATTTTAACAAAGTTAAGGAGATTAGAATGGAAATTCCTCGGGAATCGCTTCTTTGTCCAGGCGCTCTTCTTCCGGTTTAAAGGCTTCAAGATGAAGTGGATGAGCCTTTACGTAAATGGCCTTGTGGGGAAGAGTGGGGCAAGCATATTCGCAGGCCCCGCATCCAATGCAAATTTTTTCGTTGACTTCAGGAATTAGAAGACCCTTTTTAAAGGGAACCATGTGAACTGCTTTGGTAGGGCAGTGCTCGGAACAAGCCCCACAGGCGGTTTCTTCGGTAAAGACCACGCAATTAAGTTTTTGAAAAGCAGCTACTCCTAATTGGATGATTTTCTTTTGCTTAATGGGTAAACGGGTAATGGCTCCCGTGGGGCAAACTTCTCCACAACGGGTGCATTCATAATTACAGAAACTGGCATGATAATCCATCATGGGTTGGAAAAGACCTTTTAATCCATACTCTAAAAACGAAGGCCGCAGTACGCGGGTTGGGCAGGCTGAAACGCAAAGATGACATGCTGTACAAATAGCATTGAATCTATCTAATCTCTGTGCGCCGGGAGGAAATACGGGATGATATTTGGGGGAGGGTACCATTGCCTTGTGTAGTTCGCTGGCTAAGGCTACTTTTGAGGTTATAATTATACCCCCTGTCCCTGCAGTTATCAGCCAGAGATGCTGCCTGCGAGAGGGTTTGAAGTCTGGGATAACGGAAAAAGTAAGGGACTTTTTTTGAAAATAAATGCCACCAGAAGGACAGGCGTTTAAGCAATTGAAGCAGGCTACGCATCTTTCAAAATCCACAGACTTGTTTTTATAGTCTATGCATCCGGCCTTGCAGGTCTTTGCACATAATCCACACGTGGTGCAGCGATCAGAAGAAATATGTATCTGGAAAAGAGAAAATCTCGACACCCATCCCAATACAGTACCCACCGGACACCAGGCCGTGCAGTAAACCCTTCCCATTGTATGCGTTAAAAATACCAAGAGAACAAAAAAGATGACCGAAAACCCAAATGATGTCCAATGAAAGCCAGCGACTGGGTAAGGCTTAAGATAGTAAATTTCGAAGCCGGCAAGTACACCCGATACATAATTATTCGCCAATAACAAAGCGGGAAAAATTATTTGATGTATTATGCGGCCAAATAAGGAATAGGGATCGGTGAATGGCAAAGGACGGATAAATTCAGAAAAAAGTAATAAAATCACCAATCCAAGAACGCTATATTTCAATGTTTTATATGTAGGAAGGGGTCTATAGTGTATGGTTTTTTTCTTTTTAATTCTCTTAAGTCTTCCCATCAAATCTTGAAGTATACCCAAGGGGCATATCCATGAACAATAAACTCTACCGTAGAGGAATGAAAGCAATAGAATGATTAAAAACCCTGCTGCTATCAACGAGGGTCCGTGGAAAAATTTTAAAAATGAGGGAATAAATTGCAAATAGCCTGGTGCGCGGATGAGCCATTCAGGCATAATTCCGCTAAAATCGGCAAAGGAGAGAAAAAATAGCAGGAAAAACAGCAGGCCTGTGCTTCTGCGCAGGGCAGCAAGCTTGTTTTTCTTCATCGTTTAAACGGTAATACGTTGAATGTTTAAGGAAGCAAGGTCCATGGTGCCAATTTTCATTTCATGGGCCAGTCGAATGTGTGCAATTTGCGAAGGTTCGTTCCCTAAAAGTTTAGTTGCTGCAGCATCGGCAGCAACAATATCTGTGGAAACAATGAGAGATTTCATGATTTTTACATCGGCTTCTGATACGCCCCTCGGGCCGTTTTTCATCATCACCCGATAGGCATCAATAATGTTGAGATCAGGCTTACGGAAGCCGGCAAAATCAGCAATGCATTGATGAAGGTTGTTTCGATGCCACCAACGCCTGTCCCAAATAATGCCCATTAGGTTTTTCATGGCAATGCTTACATCGGCCGAGCTGTGGTGTTTAAGCACTGGAACATTGATAAAAACATCGCAGTTGAGGATGAGTTCGTGAACGCTTGTGTTTTTCAACACGCGACCCGGAACATTAACAGGTTTGTAATATCTTTCTTCATTGCCTGGAACCATTTTTCCTCCTGCCTTTTTTACTGCTTCTTCAATACCACTGTTGCTGTAGCATTTCAACCAATTGTCGCAGGTATTGTCAAAAACAAATACTTCTGCAGCTCCGGCCTCAAGGCATCTTTTAACGATATGGCCAATGAGTTCAGGATGCGTGTTGGCAGCTCTTTCAGGAGGTACGTCCCAGCCAATGTTGGGCTTTACTACTACTTTTTGTCCTCTTTTTACGAAATTTTTTAAACCTCCCAGTGCTTCTATGGCTTTATCGAACATAAAAGCAGGCTCTCCACCTTTTACTGCCACAAGATCGGGCGCACCCGCAATAGGCTTGGACCCTGCAGGGGCCGGTGAAGCTATCGCTCCGGGGATTTTTGCCGCAAGGCTACCAACCAATGCTCCTAAGGTTAAGTTTTTTATAAAATTGCGCCGTTCCATAATTGATTTATTGATGGTGATTGATTTTCATAGAATAATTCTGTGCTCTAAATTAGAAATAAAACCGACGTGTTCGTTTATTCTACTTTCGTTGGGTCGATATATTAAATGCTTTCTTATAAATCCTTAATTTTAACGCCTGCAAAATAGTTGTACATCCATGCAAAATCGTTCGTTTCTCACCTCACCCAAATATTACTTTGGCGATACTTCCTTCGATAATTTAATGAAAAAGCGCATCTATCACGTGCTAATCATTGCCAGTGCATACGATGCCTTTATGCTTGAAACCGATGGCAGGATCGAAGAGCAGATTTTTAATGAATACGTCTCGCTCAATTTGCGGTATCCTCCTCATTTCATCATAGCTACTGGTACTGATGAGGCTTTTGAGAAACTCAAAAATGAAAAAATAGATCTAATAATCATCATGACAAATGTAGAAAGGGTGGACTGTTTTGGGTTGGCCAAGAAACTCAAGGCTTTTTACCCTGTAATACCTATCGTTGTACTTACACCTTTTTCCCGTGAGGTGAGCTTGAAGGTAGGGCTCGAAGATCTTACGGTCATTGATTATATCTTCTCCTGGCTGGGCAATGCTGACCTTTTGTTGGCTATTATTAAATTGATTGAAGACAAAATGAATGCAGAGCATGATGTGGAGGAGGTCGGGGTGCAGGTCATTTTACTTGTAGAAGATTCGGTGCGTTTTTACTCGAGTTATCTCCCAGCTATTTATAAGATAATTTTTCAGCAATCCAGACTTTTCATGACCGAAGGTCTTAACGAGCATCAGAAAACCCAGCGTATGCGGGGTCGACCGAAAATTCTGCTGGCTACAAGTTTTGAAGAGGCTGTAGCCTTTTACAAGAAATATAAGGACAATTTGTTAGGCATTATATCCGATATCAGCTACAAACATGGGGGCGTCATGGATAAATTGGCGGGAATCCATTTGGCGCGCATGGTAAAGCGTGAAGATGCACACCTCCCCATTCTTTTACAATCATCTGAGGCAGAACATGAGACCACGGCCCGCGAAATGGGTGTGGGTTTTCTAAACAAAAATTCTAAAACTTTACTTCAGGATCTTAAAACCTTTATAATCGACAACTTTGCTTTTGGTGATTTTATTTTTCGCGATCCTGATACCCTCGAAGAAGTAAGCCGTGCTACAGACCTTAAAGATTTACAAGATAAAATTTTCCAAATCCCGGATAAGTCCCTTCACTGGCATCTTTCGCAAAATCATTTCAGTAAATGGTTGTATGCAAGAGCACTTTTTCCCATTGCACGTACCTTTAAATCGCTTACCCTTGAAGATTTTGAAGATCTGGATGAGGTGAGACGTTATCTTTATGATGCCATTGCTTCTTTTCGAATGAATAAAGCCCGGGGGGTTATTGCTCAATTTTACCGCGACCGATACGACGAATATCTTACTTTCACCCGAATAGGTGAAGGTAGCATCGGGGGAAAAGCTCGAGGGTTGGCTTTCCTCGATAGCATGATAAAAAGACATAGCGAATTGAATCGATTCGAAAACATCGATGTGAGTATCCCTCGCACTGTAGTTATTTCTACGGATGTTTTCGATGAATTCATGGAGGAAAACGAGCTTTATCATTTCGCCCTATCCAATGCCCCTGACTACGAAATATTGAGTAGATTTGTAAGGGCTCGATTGCCTTTCCGTATTCACGAAGATTTGTATACTTTTATTTCGTATGTTCACAGTCCTATAGCTATTCGCTCCTCAAGCCTGCTTGAAGATAGTCATTATCAACCCTTTGCAGGTATTTATTCTACCTATATGATTCCAAACATCCGCGACAACGAGCGGTTGATGATGGAAATGCTTAGCAATGCGATTAAAAGTGTCTACGCATCAGTCTATTTTCACGACTCCAAGGCTTACATGCTTGCCACGCACAACCTGATTGATGAAGAAAAAATGGCAGTGGTACTTCAGGAAGTTGTGGGGACACGATACGGCGACCGTTTTTATCCTACAATTTCGGGTGTAGCGCGTAGTATCAATTTTTACCCTATAGAGCCCGAGAAGCCCGAAGATGGCATTGCTACATTAGCCCTCGGACTTGGCAAACATATTGTCGACGGAGGCGTTACATTAAAATTTGTTCCGCGTTATCCGCGGAAAGTGCTTCAGCTGAGCTCCCCTCAAACTGCACTCCGTGAAACGCAAAAGACATTTTACGCCCTTGATCTACATCCTTCGAGTTTTCGCCCTGCTGTGGATGATACAATTAATCTACTAAAGCTCAATATTGAAGAAGCTGAAAAAGACAATTCCCTGCGGCTTATAGCTTCCACCTATGATTTCGAAAATAATATATTGCGCGATGGTACCCACCATCAGGGTCGCAGGGTGATTACCTTTGCCAATATACTAAAGAACAATGCCCTTCCAATTCCTCAAATTATTCAAGAGGTCCTTGAAATTGGTCAGCGAGAGATGGATAATCCCATTGAAATAGAGTTTGCTGTTAACCTCAATCCCCCAAAGGGGTCCCCAATGGTGTTTAGTTTGCTTCAAATACGGCCTATCGTAAATTTGAATGAAGACCTGGCAGAAGACATAGAAAAACTCAAAGATAACCAACTTTTATTGCGAAGCAATTCGGCCCTGGGCAATGGAATCATCGATTCTATTACCGATTTTATTTATGTGAAACCCGAGACATTCAATGCAGCCCATAATCCGGAAGTAGCGGTACGGTTGGAGTCGTTGAACCAGAAATTTCTTGAAGAAGGCAAAAATTATGTTCTTGTAGGACCAGGCCGGTGGGGTTCGAGCGACCCCTGGTTGGGTATTCCAGTAAAGTGGCCTCAAATTTCTGCTGCACGAGTGATTGTTGAATCGGGCCTACCGAATTATCGCATTGATCCCAGCCAAGGAACTCATTTTTTTCAGAACCTCACTTCTTTTCAGGTGGGTTATTTCACCATCAACCCCTTTATCAACGACGGCTATTATGATCTGGATTATTTGAACGCTCAACCTGCTGTTTACGAAGATGAATTTCTGAGGCATGTTCGTTTCGAACACCCCATTGTGGTGAAAATTAACGGAAAAAAGAGTAAGGCTGTGGTTATGAAACCTATTGCTCCTGGCAATGGAAAAGAAGAAATGCCTTTGAAGGCGGAATA
>CALJNV010000077.1 GCA_937981455.1 uncultured Bacteroidales bacterium
CAGTTCTGGTACAATATCTCCAAGATGTTTGCCTTAGGGGGCGAGGTGGAACTGGGCTATAATTTTGCCGGGGTTAAAGATTTTAAGGTTTGTCCCACCGTTGCAGTTAAATACACATTCAATTGAAAAATTATCAACCTATGATGGAAAGAATAAAACAATACTTTGGAATAGACGCAGCCGGTAGCACCATAAAAACCGAAATCGTGGCAGGCATCACCACATTTATGACCATGGCCTACATCTTGGCCGTGAATCCCAACATATTGGCCAACACTGGAATGGATCGCAATGCCTTGTTCACCGCCACGGCTCTGGCTTCATTGCTGGCTACGCTGGTTATGGCGCTCTATGCTCGTCTTCCCTTTGCCCTGGCCCCGGGAATGGGACTGAATGCTTTCTTTGCTTTTACGGTGGTGCTCGGCATGAGATATTCGTGGCAGTTTGCACTCACGGCGGTTTTTTTGGAAGGAATTATTTTTCTTATTCTCACCTTCTTCAATATCCGTGAGATGATTGTGAATGCTATTCCCCTCAATCTCAAACATGCCATTTCGGCGGGGATAGGGCTTTTCATTGCATTTATCGGATTGCAGAATGCAGGTATAATAGTAAAAAATGAGGCGGTAATTGTGGGGTTGGGAAACTTAGGAGATTTTAGTGCCCTCATCTTTTTTGCAGGTCTTATTCTTACCTCTGTACTCTTAGCCCTCAATGTGAGAGGGGCCTTGCTGATAGGAATTTTGGGGCTACCTTGCTGGGTATTCCACTGGGAGTTACCCATTGGCCTGAAAGTCATCTTGTTTCGGCCCCTCCATCGGTCGCTCCTGTATTTATGAAGTTTCAATTTCACCACATTTTTACCCTCGATATGCTGTTGATTCTGTTCACCTTCTTGTTTGTGGATATGTTCGATACAGTGGGAACATTGGTGGGTGTGGCTTCCAAGGCCGACATGCTCGATGAAAATGGACGGTTGCCGAGGGCTCGCCAGGCGCTGTTTGCTGACGCTTTGGGTACCACTGCCGGAGCTATGCTGGGCACCAGTACGGTTACTACCTATGTGGAAAGCGCCTCGGGCGTTGCCGAAGGAGGTCGTACAGGACTGACATCACTTACTGTAGCTGTTTTATTTTTTCTGGCTATGTTTTTGGCGCCTATTTTTCTTATGGTTCCTGCTGCCGCAACAGCTCCGGCTCTTGTTTTGGTGGGTTCCTTTATGCTTAGCCCTATCCTTCGGGTCTCATTCGATGATTATACGGAATCCATCCCTGTATTCCTCACAATCATCATGATGCCCTTGGCATATAGTATTGCCGAAGGTATTGCTTTTGGAATGCTCTCTTATGTTATTCTAAAGGCTTTGACCGGTCGCTATCGTGAAATTACTCTTATGATGTGGATTCTTGCTGTGTTGTTTGCTTTAAAATTCATTATGAAATAGATTTTTTAAAAAATTATTTTTAACCCAGGCTGTTTATCAATGGGCAGTCTGGGTTGCTGAAAGTGAGGGGTTTTTATCATTTATTGCTAATTGTATCCGTATTTGGAATGGGACGGGTATTTTGTCCTTCAGGAAATGAGTTTCCATGAAGAACCAGGGTTAAACAAAGAATTATTCAGAGCATTGTAGAAATCAAAGAAGTAACCCGTCCTACCTTAGGAGGCTTAATTGTTTCATTTTTGAAAAATCAGGCCGCCACTTAAAAAAGTAGGCGGCCGGAGTGGATGTAAATGCCAACTATCAGCTTATTTGCTCTTGTCAGGATAGGGTGGTACTGGGGGGAAAGCTTCAGGCCAACTTTTAAGCTCTTCCCAAATAACTTCTATGGCCTTATTCAGTTGTTCGTCCTCGCCAGCATATTCTTTGGCAGGGTCATTAATTATTTCAATATCAGGTTCAACCCCGTAGCCTTCTATGATAAAATTTTTGCCTTCGGTATCAAAAGGTGCGAATTCGGGTTTATTAAGGTATCCTCCATCTATTAAAGGTAAGCTTCCTCGTATTCCGACAACGCCTCCCCATGATCTTTGCCCGATCGTTTTGCCCAGTTTATGGTATTTGAATTGGTAGGGGAATAGATCTCCATCGGATGCTGAGTAACGATCGAGCAGCAAGACTTTGGGACCCCATAGGAGTTGGGCCGGACGTGTGCTTACCCCGGCATTGCGCTGCACACTGAAGGAAGAAAGCTCCCTACGCAGGCGTTCAATAATCATCGGCGAAACATTTCCGCCTCCATTACCCCGGTCGTCGATAATCAGTGCCCGCTTATCGAGCTGAGGATAAAAATATTTTGCGAATTCGTTGAGCCCTTCCACACCCATGTCGGGGATGTGTATGTATCCCACCTGTCCTTGGGTAGCTTTCTCAACCTTTTCTATGTTTCCTCTCACCCATTTGAGGTAATAAAGTTTTGACTCATCGTCAATAGGGGTAATAGTAACCTTTCTTCCAGCGCCTGGATCGGGTTTTGAGGCAATGGTCAGATTTATTTGCCTATCGGCCATGCCCACCAGCGCTGCATAAATGTCTTTCATGGTAGCTGTCGACACCCCATTTACTTCCAAAATAAAATCTCCCTCTTTGATGTTGAGTCCCGGTTCGCTTAGGGGAGACCGCAACGACGAATTCCAGTTTTCTCCGGGTAGTATTTCATCAATCCTGAAATATCCTGTTTTTGCGTCCTTGCTCAGCCTTGCTCCCAGCAAACCGGTTTTAATACGTTGAGGAGACGGCTTATCGCCTCCACCCACATAGGCATGGCCCGCATTCAGCTCGGCGATCATTTCGCCGATAAGGTAGTTGAGGTCGTTACGATTATTCACAAATTTCACCAGGGGTTCATATTTGTTGTAGATGGCCGGCCAGTCGACACTGTGCATGTTGGGGTCGTAGAAAAAGTCGCGCATCTGGCGCCACGATTCTCTAAATATCTGCGCCCATTCCTGTTTGAGGTCCACATACCCCTGCATACCTCCCAGATCAATAAACTCCTCGGGTTGCGCCTTGGTTTTAGGGGCATCCACAATGGCATATTTACCCTGTAGGGCCAGCATCATTTTCTTGCCATCAGGGGTCAATGCATAATTACCGGTATTGGCTACTTCGTTTTCCTTTTGTTTTTTCAGATCGAAATAATATAAGGTGGGTTGCCGCTGACCCGATTTAGATCTGACGTACCAAATGCCGCTTTCGGCCGGCGATAGGCTCCAGTAACGTCCATCGTCGATGGGCAGGGCTACGGAGCGGTTCTCGATGCCTTCAAAATCAATCACCACCTTCACATCCTGGCGGCTTTCTTTGGCTTCCTTACTCGATTTTCCCTGAGGATTGTCTTTTTTATCGGGCTGATCTTCTGTGGCCAGTGGGCCAACCGGCGAGGGTAGATCGGTCCTGAGGGGAACTAGATACACCTTTTGCATGTCCACGTAGGCATGGTTCCATTCTGTCCATGAATAGACCGGATTGAAACTCCGGTTTGAAATGAAATAAAGGTATTTACCATCTGGGCTAAAAGCAGGTTCCGAGGCATTGTACCAACGGTCGGTTACAAATTCTTTCTGCCCGTTCTCGAGGTTATAAACCCGGATTCTGTTAGTTGAACGGATGTTGGGCATGACGTAGGCAATCCATCGGCTGTCGGGCGACCAGGCAAAACTGCGCAGCTCTCCATCCAGTGTTTGTTCTACCAGGGTTATTTTTCCCGTCTCGATGTCAATATATTGCAGGCGCTGTAATTTGTCGGACCACAGGACTTTCTTGCTGTCAGGCGACCACGCCAGTTCGTATTTATATGTGTCGTGCTGATTGGTTAGTTGGCGGGGTTCGCCCTTGCCCTCGGCAGGTCTGACCCAGATTTCATCCTCACCCGAGGCATCACTCACATACGCAATCCATTTACCGTCGGGCGACCAGGCCACATTTCGTTCGTGAACTCCCGGGGTTTTGGTCAGATTGAGTGTAACACCCTTGCCGGCGGGTACTGTAAAGATATCGCCCCGGGCTCCAAACACAGCCTTTTTCCCGTCGGGTGAAATATCATAACTGCCTATGCTTTTTGAAGCATCAATCCATTGCAAGCGACCTGAAGCGAAATCATCGGCAATTACAATTTTTACTTTTTGAGCTGTTTCAGTTGTAAGGTCGAAGACCCAGATATATCCTCCTTTTTCAAAAACAATGGCACCATCGCCTAGGCTTGGAAACTTAATGTCGTAATCAGAAAACTCTGTAAGCTTGCGCGTTTGCTGGTTTTTAAGATCGTAGCAAAAGAGGTTCATCACCCGGTCGCGGTCGGATAGGAAGTAAATTTTATCACCATACCACATGGGAAAGATGTCCTGATGGGGATTGTTAGTGATATTGAGCGTTTGCCGGGTTTTAAAATTATATATCCAGATGTCGTCGGCCATGCCTCCTTGATAGTATTTCCATGTTCTAAATTCTCTAAAAACCTGGTTATAAGCCAACAGCGAACCCTCTGGAGAAAATGAGCAAAATCCTCCTGATGGCAAGGGCAATTCTTCGGGTATGCCTCCATTTGTGGAAGCAAGAAATAACTGTCCCTTAAAATCATTGAAACTTTGCTTACGTGAGCGAAATACGATGGAATGGTTATCTTTCCATGTCATCACAATGTTATTGGGGCCCATTCGGTCTGATATGTCATCGCGTCCGAGGGTTGCGGTATAAGTTAGCCGTCGGGGTTCTCCTCCCTGGGCTGACATTAAATACACCTCCGTATTTCCATCGTATTGTCCTGTAAAGGCTATCCATTTTCCATCAGGCGAAAAACGTGCAAACATTTCATATCCATTGGGGTCGTTTGTGAGTTTACGGGCTACTCCACCGTTTTTATCTACAGTGTATAAGTCGCCCGCATAAGTGAAAACAATTTGTGAGCCGTAAATGGCTGGAAAACGCATTAAACGGCTTTCCAGCTCCTGTTGAGCAGTTAAACTAAGGCGGGTAATCATAAAAAAAATGAAAGCCAGAGTTCCGAAGAGGTTTTTCATATCAGGTTTGGTTTAATGTTTTGGATTTGTAAAGATAGGGAAATGCACACGATCCAAAAGGTTTAATAAAAAAAGCCGCATGAGCGTAATGTACGCTATGCGGCTTGCACCAAAACCTGAACAAAAAGAAAAAAGTTAGAGATTTGAGTACTCGGCAAGAATTCCTTTGACATCTTCCGGTGCAACGCGGCCATAAACTTTTTCACCGACCATTACTACCGGAGCCAGCCCGCAGGCACCCACACACCTGAGGCAAGCCAAGGAATACCTGCCGTCGGGTGTGCTTTCGCCTACCTTAACACCCAGCTCGCGACGGAATTCGTCGAGCACTTTTTCCGCTCCTCTTACATAGCAAGCTGTTCCCATGCAAATGCTTATGGGAAAACGCCCTTTGGGAGTCATAGTGAAGAAAGAGTAAAACGATACGACTCCATATACATGTGCCACCGAAACATTCAGCTCTTTGGCCACTATTTCTTGCACTTCGGCAGGCAAATAACCAAATACCTCCTGGGCCTTGTGCAATACGTTGATGAGTTCTCCGCTGTCATGATTGAAAGATTTACAAATCTCTTTCAATTGATTGACCTTACATTCAGGTAATTTTATGATTGCCATGATTAAAACTTTTTCATTGAATAGATAAAACTTTACTCCACAATTATCTGGGTGCTTTTATCGAAATAATGAGTGTGTAGCAGATGATGGGCTTTCTCGCTTAGAGGTTGACCCAGGAATTCCTCATAAAGTTTTATGATGTAAGGATTCTCATGGGATTTGCGAATGGTTTTGTTGGCATCTTCCAGATAAATAGCCTTCTGACGGGCTCTGAGAATATCAACATCTCCGTGATGCAGCGGTTGCCCCCCTCCACCGATACAACCTCCCGGGCAAGCCATAATTTCAATAGCGTGGAAATGTGATTTGCCATCGCGCACTTCTTCAAGAAGTTTGCGAGCATTTCCTAAACCATGAGCAATGCCAATATTTAACTTGAGACCGTCGAAGTCGACAGTGGCAGAACGAATACCATCCAATCCTCTAAGTTCTTCGAAGGTAATTTTGGGTAAGGGCTTTTGGGTGTATAATTCATAAGCTGTCCTCACAGCGGCTTCAATTACTCCACCTGTAGTACCAAAAATAACACCTGCACCTGTCGATTCGCCTAAAGGTAAGTCAAACTCGCTTTCAGGCAATGCATGGAAATCAATATTAGCCAATTTGATGAGATTGGCTAGTTCTCTTGTGGAGAGCGAAAAATCAACATCAGGATTTCCATCTACTTTAAACTCATCACGTTGGCATTCATATTTTTTTGCCAGGCAAGGCATAATGGAGACCACCACAAGATCCTTCCGATCGATATTAAGTTTCTTGGCAAAATAAGTTTTGGCTATTGAGCCGAACATTTGTTGCGGTGACCGTGCCGTGGAAGGTACGTCTTTTAATTCTGGGAAGTTATGTTCAAAGAAATTGACCCAAGCAGGGCAGCAAGAAGTGAGAATGGGCAATCGCACTTGTTTATCTCCGTTGAGGTAGCGCGTAAGACGTTCAAGCAGCTCTGTCCCTTCTTCCATAATGGTAAGGTCAGCAGCGAAATCGGTATCGAAAACGTAGTCGAAGCCTAATTCGCGCAAGGCACTTACCATTTTTCCTGTGACCAGGGTTCCAGCTTTCAATCCGAATTCTTCACCCAAGGCAGCTCTGACAGCGGGTGCGGTTTGCACTATGACAGTTTTTGTAGGGTCAGCCAGTGCTTTAATAACTTCCCGGCTGTGGTCTACTTCCGTAAGGGCTCCTGTGGGGCATACGGCCACACACTGCCCGCAATAGGTGCAGGGTGATTTTTCGAGATTCATTTCGAAGGCAGGAGCTACAACTGCCATAAATCCTCGGTTGACAGCTGAGAGGGCACCAACGGTTTGCACATCATTACACATCATTTCGCAACGACGGCACATGATGCACTTATCTATATCGCGAATGATGCTGGGAGAAGTGTCTTTGCGATAAGTGGATTGGGCTCCCTGGTAGGGAATTTCGCGCACCCCCATCCGATGAGCCAGAGATTGAAGTTCGCAATTACCTGATTTTGCGCAAACTAAGCAGTCGAAAGGATGGTCGCTAAGAATAAGTTCCAGAACTGTCCTTCGGGCATTGAGAACACGCATGGAATTGGTTTTTATTACCATTCCCTCTGAAACCTCTGTAGCACATGCTGGTGCTAGATTGCGTCTGCCTTCTACTTCTACAACGCAAACCCTGCATCCACCAGGCTTGTTTTCGATTTTCATCCCGTCGAGGCTGAAATAACACAATGAAGGAATATCGATACCCGCTTTTTGTGCCGCTTTCAGAACGGTTGTTCCTTTTTCAACCTCAATGTTTTTTTTATCTATGGTTAATTTTATCGTTTCCATTTCAATCGGCTTTTAAGGGTTAATCATTACTGCAAGAGCACAGCATTAAACTTACATTTTTCCATGCAGGCACCGCACTTAATGCAGATAGAGGGGTTGATAGTGTGGGGTTGCTTGCGTTCGCCACTGATAGCATTTACCGGACAGGCCCTTGCACAAGCTGTACAACCTACACATGCTTCAGCATCGATGGTGTATTTCATCAAACTTTTGCATACGCCGGCCCGGCATTTT
This sequence comes from uncultured Bacteroidales bacterium, assembly GCA_937981455.1. Classification (GTDB taxonomy): domain Bacteria; phylum Bacteroidota; class Bacteroidia; order Bacteroidales; family TTA-H9; genus UBA2030. The sequence goes on from CALJNV010000077.1 coordinate 7,674, forward strand.
TTATCAACTACATGTTCTACATACTCATCCCAGAAATTTTCAAGGGTTGACAGCACAGGGTTGGGTGAGGTTTGTCCGAGCCCGCATAAGGAGGTATCTTTAATAACCTGGCTCAGATTTTTCAACTTTTCCAGGTCTTCCATCGTCCCTTCTCCCTTACAAATTTTTTCGAGTATCTCATGCAATCGTTTGTTTCCAATTCGGCACGGTGAACATTTGCCACACGACTCTTCAACGGTGAATTCAAGGTAAAATTTGGCAATAGATACCATGCAATCATCCTGGTCCATCACTATCATGCCCCCTGAGCCCATCATGGAGCCAGCAGCTAAAAGATTATCGTAGTCGATGGGGGTATCGAGGTGGCGAGCTGTAAGGCATCCTCCCGAGGGACCACCTGTTTGCACAGCTTTAAACTCTTTTCCTGCTTTAATACCTCCGCCAATTTCAAAAATCACCTCACGCAGGGTGATGCCCATAGGCACTTCAATTAACCCTACGTTGTTAACTTTTCCTGCCAATGCAAATACTTTGGTCCCTTTTGATTTTTCCGTTCCAATGCTGGCAAACCATGCAGGACCTTTCAGAATGATAACCGGAATGTTGGCATAGGTCTCTACATTGTTTACATTGCTAGGTTTTCCCATGTAACCATGTTCCGAGGGGAAAGGGGGTTTAAAAGTAGGTTCTCCTCGTTTGCCTTCCATGGAGTGGATAAGGGCTGTTTCTTCGCCACAAACAAAGGCCCCTGCACCGTAGCGAAGTTGAATATCAAAATGGAAACCTGTACCAAATATATTTTCACCAAGCAATCCGTATGTACGTGCCTGCTCAATAGCTATTTGCAATCGCTTGATGGCCAAAGGATATTCTGCCCTGATGTAAACCAGGCCTCTGCTGGCACCAGTGCAATAGCCGTTAATGGCCATAGCTTCAATCACCGAATGAGGATCTCCTTCGAGAATGGATCGATCCATGAAGGCCCCTGGATCTCCTTCATCGGCATTGCAAATAACATATTTCTGGTCGGCTTGCACACGTGCGGTAATTTCCCATTTCAAACCTGTAGGGAATCCCCCGCCACCGCGTCCACGTAATCCAGATTTTTTTATAATATCAATTACCTGCTGGGGAGTATATTCTGAAAGACATTTGGCCAGGGCCATGTAACCATCTCGGGCAATGTATTCATCAATATTTTCAGGATCAATGAATCCGCAATTGCGTAAGGCTATGCGAATTTGTTTTTTATAAAAAGTCATGTGCCTATCGTCGCTAACGGTTTTTTCCCTTTCGGGGTCTAAATACAATAAGCGCTGAACCTTGCGGCCTTTAAGCACATGTTCTTTTACTATTTCTTCTGCATCGTCAGGCGTTACCTGTACGTAAAAGGTATTGTCGGGTATCACCTTTACGATGGGGCCTTTTTCGCAAAAACCGAAGCAACCCGTGGTTACTACCTTTGCCTCGGCATCTAGTCCATGGTTCGTCAGAGATTCGTTAAGCGCTTGGGATACCCCCTCACTGTGCGATGAGCGGCAACCTGTTCCTCCGCAAACCAAAAGATGCATTTTAATTTGAGTCATCTGCAATCAGGTTTTTGGTTGTTTTTTAAATGGTATGATAATTTGCCGGTAAAATACCGTCAATTAACTCTCCGTTTTTTATATATTTCTCAATAATTTCGTCTGCCTTTTTGGTAGTAACATTACCAAACACCACAGGTTCTTTGCCAGGCAGGGTAACTTCTATGGTCGGTTCTGCGTAGCAATAGCCCATGTCACCCACTTGGGTAACTACTGCTTCAATATTGCGCTTTTCTAATTCTTCTATAAGAAAAGCCATCACCTCACGCGCTCCGGATGCAATTCCACTGGTAGCCATACCTACCTTTATTTGTATTACCTTCTCTGGATCTATACTTTTTTCTCTGAGCTGTATCTTTTTCTGTACAGCTTCCTTGATTTTCCTAAGATCATCCAACGATTTGATTTGACTCATAGCTGGGTGTTTTTTTAATGTTTTTTTATTATAAAATATTGATAATAAATCAATAAATAGGTTTTGGTAAAGAATTTTAGTGCAATGCAAATTTACTTATCTATTGTTAAAAAAATAACAATGTTAAAAAAATAACAAAAATTTATAACCGTTCTAAATAGTTGTAAAACATCCCTTATATGCTACAAATTTATTTCGATTTCAGTCGGCTCACAGATTCTAATGAAATTTTTTCCTTTGAAATTTTAGGACGAGTTAATTTTTTCAGCATCGGAAGTAACATTTGGGAAAAAACAGAGTTATTAATTTAGTCTTAGTAATTGTTTTAAAATATCATGAAATGCTTTACAAAAAGAGCCAGCTCTTTTGCAGGGCTTATTTTTCGGAAATGGGCGCTGCTGATTATGCCGTGGCTTTTGGCTGGATGTCAAACCAGGGAAGCCGTAAGCTTTAAAGTGCTTAGTCCGGCTGAAATATCAATACCTTCAGATATTTACCAGATATGTCTTATTAACAACGCAATAGCACCCCGAGGCGATTCCTGCGGAGTATTTTATGTTTTTAATGGCAAGCTTTATTACGATAGCATAAAATACGACACTCTCCTTTCATGGTCTGCCATATACGCTATGGCTGATGCCCTTATGCAGGGTGAAAGATTCAGCCTTGCTGCCGAGCCCAAATTTTTTCCGCGTAAACCTCAGCAAAACAAGTCCTATCCCTTGAGTTTCATAGTGCTCGATACATTGTGTTCCCCTCACCTTGGGCAAGGAGCTATCGTTTTGGAAGATATCAGAGCCTTGGATGTTTTTGATTATTTCGGATTTGATCAAGGCCTTTATTACATGAAAATGAAAATTTTAGGTGCGGCTGATTTTCGTTTTTATGATCTTAAGCGCCAGACAATTCTTGATAGGGCAACTATAAGCGATACAATATATTTGGATAATGTAGCTTATGGTTGGGAGCGATGTCTTCAACCTTTTCCCGATAGGGCGGGAGCTTTTGAGCAAATAGCTTCTCAACTTGGGCAGAAATACGCTGCAAGATTTAGCCCCACACTACGTGATGCAAAACGCTTTTATTTTAACCTTGTAAATCACTCCGATTTTCAAAAGGGATCAGAATATGCCCGTCAAGGTTTGTGGGCCACGGCCGCACGCTATTGGATAAAACCAGCTACGGGCAAGAAGAGACGTTTTGCTGCTTTTGCTTCATTCAACATGGCTCTGGCCAGCGAAATGCAAGGAAAACTCGATATTGCATTGTATTGGATTGACCAATCACTGCTTCGCAAGCAAACGGCTGAAGCTCAACAATACCGCACTCAATTATTGAAAAGGAAAACAGAGGTGGATAAATTGGTTGAGCAAATGAAAATAGAACCTTAAATTTCGCAGAGCTTCAATTGATTATAGCTTACAATAGTATAGTTAAGAGTTATGATTTACCAGAAAAATGAATCCTATGTTTTTGTGCGGCTCGAAAAAGGAGAGCTTGTAGTAGAGACACTCACGTCTCTATGCATCCAACTGGGTATTTCGAGTGGTTGGGTTCAGGCTATTGGAGCTGTTGACCGTATTGAATATGGCGCCTGGGATGTAAATGATAAGGTGTACCACAGGACCACCTTGGAAGCCACATTGGAAATCAGTCCGCTAATTGGCAATATTACGCTTAAAGAGGGTAAACCTTTCCTGCATTTGCACGTAACTTTTGCCAGTCACGATTTTTTAGCTCATGCTGGTCATTTGTTTGAAGCACGAGTCAATCCAACGCTTGAGGTTTTTATTTATATTATGAATAAGCCGCTTGAAAGATTTTATGATGGCGAAATAGGTTTATTCCTTGCCCGACCTGTATAGATCTTGTTGGGGTACGACTTCTCTGTTTTTAGATTTCAGTCCTGCGCTGGTAAATGCCAGAAATCCGATAAATAGACTTATCATCAAAAAGGCATGTTTCCAACTTTTTCCGGCTGCCAGAAGGTTTCCGGTGAGAGCGGTACCTGCAATTTGCCCCAGGCTAACGTAAACCGTCAAAATTCCCTGGGCCGTGGCGCGGTAAAGCTCACCGGCTTCGTTGAGAATGATATAGTTGAGCCCGGGACGTATGGCTAAACCCACCCCTGTAAGTATGCCCGATAAATAAAACCAGTATAGAGCGTCGCCGAAAAAGCTGTAGAAGACAAAGCCTGCTGTTGCGAGCCATAAGCCGATTATAATGACAATTTTGCTGCCTGCAGTGTCAATGAGCTTTCCAGCCAACGGCGAAGCAATAGCAGAACCTAGAATCGCGGGCATAAGCATTAAACCTGCCTTCCAAACGGGAACGTGAAAGACCTCGGTTGTTATACGTGGGATGAATACAAACGCAGACTGCGAAACGCCCAATCCCAAGGCCAGAAATCCTGCTAAAAACACTTGCCTATTGCTTAAAAATCTTACGTTCAATACGGGATTGTCTGCTTTCTTTTCATGCAAAACGAGAATAACAAAACTTATAAGGGTTAGTAGGGGATAGATGTCAGCAATCTGAATTTTATCTTGCAAACCTAGGAGGCTATCTATTCTGCCATAGGTGAATGTCAGGGTAAAGAAAATAAGGAATATGGCCATCAACAAAATACCAGAGAGATTGAAAGATGTTTTACTATCAGGAGTTTTACTTGGGAGTTTATTGGTTTTAGCTAATATGAGCAGACCGATTGGAATATTAAAGAAAAAGAGATAATGCCATGAGAGATATTTCAGAATGAGTGCAGCAAAAGGAGGACCCAGCATAAAGGCAATTCCAAAAACTGCCCCTATGGTTCCTAAGGCTCTTCCTCTGCGTTCGGGAGGAAATATATCACCTATTACGGCAGTGGCTACTGGGAAAATACCTCCAGCGCCCAGCCCCTGGAGCGCCCTGCCCAAAAAAAGAATTCCCGAACTATGAGCCAAGCCCGTGAACAAAGAACCTATTAGAAAAAGTATGAGCCCTATTCTAAAAACGAGCCTTCGGCCCATAATATCTGAAATGCGGCTCAACACTGGTAGTCCTACCAGGTTTGCGAGAATGTAAAGGGTGAATATGAGGCTCAGTTGCCCCTGGGGCACACTGATATCTTTTTCAATGGCTGCAAGTGCAGGACCCGCTATGCTTATGTCCAGTGCCCCAAGAAA
>CALJNV010000078.1 GCA_937981455.1 uncultured Bacteroidales bacterium
TATCCCGGGCAAAGTTACAGTACTCAGCAGAATCCTTATTATTTCTATCCTAATACCAACACCAATTACACGGTTATGTTGGTGGCAACCGATGCAAGGGGTTGTCAGGATACTGTATGGGATACCATTTTCGTGAAACCAGCTTTACAAGTCGATTTCACGCTGCAAAACAATTGCTATGGCGACACGGTTACCTTTACCCCGCAGGTGGTACAACCTTCTGGCGATACAATCCTGCAGGCAGAATGGACTTTTGGGGATGGGCAAAGCTCCAATAATCTAATCGCTACGCATGTTTACAACCAACCGGGGTTATATTATGTGCAGATGAAGGGTTGGAACCAAAACGGCTGCATGGCCAATGTTTTCAAACCCATTATCGTGGATCAAGCGCCCCTGGTAGCTTTTACGGCACCTCCAGCAGGCTGCCAAGATCCAACAATTTTTACCGATTTCAGCCAGCCCAATAGCGATTCAATCGTAAGTTGGTATTGGCAATTTGGCGACGGTAGCGATACTCTGATTTTCGCACCCAATTCGCCCAATCTTACTCATAATTACGGGGAAATAGGAGGGGTTTATCAGGTGAGCCTTACGGTTACCAATTCCAATGGGTGCAGTGCAACCTTGCAAAAACCCATCATACGCTATTCATGTCTGCAAGCAGGTTTCAATGCCAATCCATTTGTATGTTCTGGACAGCCTATCATGATTGTTGACATGTCTGCAGCAGGTTCCGGGGCAGTAAATATCACCAATTGGTACTGGGATCTGGGCGATGGCACACAGTTTAATTCATCCACCCGGATCGATACGATTATTCATACATACGCCCAGCATGGCTCCTATACAATTCGCCAAATTATTACGGCTCAAACGGGAAGCATGCTATATATGGATACCGCTGAAATGAAACTAACGGTATATCCCGGTCCCGTCGCAGCCTTCATTCATACCCCAGGATGTTTTGGCGTTCCTGTTGTATTTAAGGATCAAACCCTTACTCCGGGAGCTCCCCTCACGCTGTGGGATTGGAATTTTGGCGATGGAACTTCTTCTTCTTTGCAAAATCCGGTTCACCAGTTTGTTGATACTTCCACCTATCGGGTCATCCTCAGTGTTACGAATACTTTTGGCTGCTCAGATACAGCCAGTGCAATCATTAAACCGGCTATACTTCCCGGGGCATTATTATCAGCACCTGGGAATGTATTCTGTGCAGATACACTAACACTTACTTTGAGTGAAGTAAGCAACAAACCCGCCTCCCGCTATCAATGGAACTTTGGTGATGGAACTACAGCTGAGACAAGCATACCCCAAGTAAGACACACCTTTGAATCTGGAACCTGGAATGTAATTCTGACGGTATTTAATGATAAAGAGTGCCCCAATTCCGATACCCTCCAGATTACTCTTCATGCTCTACCCCTCGCCGATTTTTACTTTAAACCTGACAGCATAAGACCCTTCATTGAGGAAGCACGTTTCCTTGATGCAAGCTATGGAACTTCTTCACCTATTCTGAAATGGCATTGGTCTTTTGGAGATGGCAAAGACACCCTCGCAACCAATCCCACACATATTTTTGCCGATACAGGAACCTATAAGGTTACGCTGAGTGTAACCGATCAGCATGGCTGTGTGGGCAAAACCACGAAGAATGTTAAGGTGTATCCTGAACTTCGCTTCTTCGTACCCAATGCCTTCACACCCAATCAAAATGGAAGAAATGAGGTATTTAAGCCCCTGGGTAAATTCTTTAAGCAAGGAAAGTATCTTTTCCAGGTATACAATAGATGGGGCGAGCTGGTCTTCGAAACCACCGATCCGGAAAAAGGATGGAATGGCCAATTCAAGGGCCAAGATAGCCCGGTAGGCGTTTACATTTGGACTATTACTGTTTACGATATGTTTAACGACAAAGAATACTACAAAGGAAGTGTTCTCTTGCTGAGATAGTAATTTTGAAAAAACAGCCGGTCAAAACGGCCGGCTGTTTTTATTCTTAAAACATTTTCACACTTACCTCCGTTGACATTCTTCAATCTTTTTCTTTAATCGCCAACAGGTCATCTGGCGTATCTGAAACCTATTTGATAGTTCATAAGTACTGATATTCGGTTGATTGCAAATCATCCAGGCCATCCTGAATGCTTCTTTGATGGGCAAATGACAGTGGTGAAAAATGGTATGCGCAGTGGCCGATTCATTATGCTTGCACCGGGTACAACGCCTGGAATATGGTGTTGGGCCATCGCAATAATGGGAATGCCCACATTTTCGACAAACAAACCCTTCTTTCCATTTATCCTCAGCCAGAAAACGTAAGCATTCTTCATCTGTGCTGAAAAAATCTTCAAAATCCAATAAACTCATTCTCTTAAAAAATTCAATCATGACACATTGTCATATATTCTTATTAATATAGATTTCATTTCTTTTAGAGTAAGATTTTCAACATTTCTCTAATATCTTTGTTAGATTGGCATGCATAAAAACATATTTGGAACAATCTTTGCAAAATTAAACCAAAAGTGATAAAAAAGCGATTTAAATGAAAAATTATCGATATCTTTGCCCCTATGAAAAACAGATTATCTTTATTATATAAAGTATTAATTATAAGCATACTAATAGGCGGTTTTGCAGCATGCAATCGCAATGATAGTGCAAAAGATGCTTCATCGAATCGTGAACAAACCGGAGTAATATCTCTTACTTCCGAAGCTTTTCGCGATAAAGTATGGGACTACAACAAAAATCCCCGAGAGTGGGTTTTTAAAGGTCAGCGCCCGACAGTAGTTGATTTTTATGCCGATTGGTGTCCCCCATGCAAAACAGCTGCGCCTATTTTAGAAGAACTGGCCGAAAAATACAAAGGCAAGGTTGATTTCTATCGTGTGAATACAGACAATGAAAAAGAACTCGCTCAGATCTTTGGGATTCGGACAATACCCAGTTTTTTGTGGATACCAGCCCAGGGAGAACCTCAACTAACCTCAGGCATAGCACCCGGAGAAGATGCTACACGAAAATTGTTTACCGATATGATCGAACAGCATTGCTTTGGTAATTTTACTGAAGAAGAAATTAAGATTGAATAATAATTTTCACAGCATGAATTTCACACAAATGAAAAAACACATCGTTTTAGCCGTAACGCTTTTGTGGGTTTTATCCCCTTTTTTTGGGCATTCCCAGAATTCGGACAACAAGGGTAAAATAGTCTACCTTACCTCAGCCGAATTCAAGAAAAAGGTCTTTGACTGGGAAAAAAATCCTGATACATGGAAATATGAAGGAAGTTTGCCTTGTATCGTAGATTTTTACGCCGATTGGTGCCGCCCATGCAAACTGGTGGCCCCCATCATGGAAGAACTTGCCGAAAAGTACAAAGGAAAAATCATCATATATAAGGTAAACACGGACAAAGAACGAGAAGTTTCATCTATTTTTGGGATACGAAGCATTCCCTCGGTTTTATTTTGCCCCATGCAAGGCAAACCCCAGATGGCCACAGGTGCCCTTCCTAAAGAAACATACGAGCAGGTAATCAACGAGTTTTTACTCGGCAAAAAGAAAAGCAATTAATTATTAACGTTTAAAACCCTTATAAAACAATGTTGGAACATCTCAGTAAAAAGACTTTCCTGGAGAAAGTATTTAATTACGAACAAAACAATCAATGGAAGTTTGAAGGCGAACTTCCGTGCATCATCGACTTTTACGCCGACTGGTGTGGTCCCTGCAAAATGGTAGCGCCCATCCTTGAGGAACTCTCCAAGGAATACGCAGGAAAAATTAACATTTACAAAGTAGATACTGAGGTAGAACAAGAATTGGCAGCTGCTTTTGGTATTCGAAGCATTCCCAGTATGCTATTCTGCCCCAAAAACGGACAGCCTCAAATGGCAGTAGGTGCTCTACCCAAAGACACCTTGAAAAAAGCCATTGATGACATTCTTCTGAAAGCCTAAGTTTACTCTTTTTACACAATTTACACCATTTTACTCAGTTAACGACCCTACCAAACCGAGTAGACCTATCTACTCGGTTTTTTTATTTTCGATAAGCTCACTCTCATGTTGTATCACAGAATAAGGGCTACTGCATAGGCAGAAACCCCCTCTTGGCGGCCCTCAAACCCTAAACCTTCGGATGTTGTTGCCTTTACTGACACCTGGGAGGCCTCAATATCGAGTACCCTGGCAATGTTATTTTGCATTTCTACAATAAATGGAGCCACTTTGGGTTTTTGCAAAACGATGGTAGAATCAATATTACCCACCTTAAAGCCATGATTTTTAAGAAGTAAACTGACCTGTTGAAGCAAATCAAGAGATGAAATATTCTTATAACGGAGATCTGTATCAGGAAAATGAAATCCGATATCGCGGAGGGCTGCAGCACCCAGTAGGGCATCACATATTGCATGCAACAACACATCGGCGTCAGAATGACCCAAAGCGCCCAAGTGATAATCAATTTTTACGCCCCCAAGCCAAAGTTCATAGCCTTCGGCCAGACGATGCACATCGTAGCCAAAACCAATACGTGGAATCATAACCTAATGCATTTCAAAATTATTAGACAAAATAAAGCTTTATTTGATCATCGGACAAAAGTAAAATAATCGATTAGCCCCAATGAAGGGTTTTGTACTTTTGCACAATTTTTTAAACATGAAAAAAGTTGTTCTAAGTACGGCTACATTTCCCAATATAGAGTATTTTGCAGTGATAGCTGCAGCTAAAGAAGTTTGGATAGAAGCTTACGAGACCTATGCCCGACAAAGCTATCGCAACAGATATTACATTGCAGGGCCGGAAAGCAAGCAGATGTTGGTAGTACCGGTTGTTAGACCCCAAGGGAACCATACTCCTATTCAAGAAATTTTACCCGATGAAAAAGTTCCCTGGCAACGTAATCATCTTCGAGCCATTGAGACTGCATATAACCGCTCTGCCTTTTACCTCTATTACAGAGAAGTTACAGAAGCCTTGTACGAAACACGGAGCCTGACCTTATTACAATGGAATACCCGCGTTCTAAAACACTTACTAGAAATACTCCGTCTGGAAGGGGTAGTCCATTTCACCGAGGTATATGAGAAGAATGCTGAAAACATTATCGATTATAGAAACAGCATCCACCCCAAAAAAGAGACGCTTTGTCTGGAAACATGCTTTGATCCCTATTTTCAACCTTTTTCACCCAAATATGGCTTTTTACCTAATCTGAGCATACTCGATCTTATATACAACCAGGGCCCCCATGCGGGAACTTATGTAAAACAACTGGCCCAACATATAAATTTTTATGCCGAGGGATAAGGAATACGAATGTGATAAATATGTAGTAAGCGAGATTTCAAAACTTTACGAGCCACAGTAATATCTTTGAGCGACAAGGGAGCATTGTCGAACTGGTATGAACGGATAAGTGAATCAATAATATTATCGACCAATGTATGGATAGAGGCCTCATCGGGGCGGGAAAGACTGCGAGTTGCAGCTTCTACCGAATCAGCCATCATGAGAACTGCCGTCTCGCGTGAAAAAGGTATAGGGCCCCGGTAGGCAAATTGACTTTCGTCGGGTAAAACCCCATTGCCTGACTGCAGACATTTACGATAAAAATATTCCACCCTGCGGCTGCCATGATGGGTACGTATAAAATCTATAATCTGGGAGGGTAGTCCTAGCTTTCGCGCTTTTTCAATACCCAGACTAACATGCGATAGAATAATGGCAGCACTCTCCTCAGGTGTTAATTCCTCATGAGGATTATAGCCTGTATATTGATTTTCAGTAAAATACATTGGTTTATCCATTTTACCAATATCATGATACATGGCTCCTGCTCTTACAAGTAAAGGATTTCCTCCAATACGGCGAATCACTTCTTCGGCAAGATTGGCCACCTGCAGAGAGTGGTGAAATGTGCCCGGTGCCTTGGATGAAATTTCGCGAAGCACAGGATGATTGGTATCGCTGAGCTCAAGTAGGGTAATGTCGGTTATAAAACCAAAAATCTTTTCGAGAATGGTTATCGCAGGATAGGCCAGCAAGAGCAATGCAGAAGCGCCACCAAAAAGAGCAAAATTAAAGAAACGTATTCCACTCAGCCGGCCTTCTTGAATCAAAAAAAGCCCTAAATAAACCATCGAGTAGGCTATAAACACATTAAAAGCTGTGGTAATAATTTGCTGCCGACGTTGAAGGTTGGCAACACTAAAAATGGCAATTAGTCCAGCAATCAATTGCAAGAATAAAAACTCAAAGCTGTTGGGCACCAAAAAACCCGTAAGAATAATTGTGATAATATGTATGTATAGAGCGAGACGGGTATCGAAAAACATACGAATAATGATAGGCACCAAACAAAGTGGAATAGCATAAAGAACCCAGGGCCGATGAGTTACAACCCCCGAAGTAAGGGCAGTCATTAATACAATGATAAGAACAATGAACCCCACCTTTCGATTGTCAGCAAAAACCCCCGGACGGAAA
>CALJNV010000079.1 GCA_937981455.1 uncultured Bacteroidales bacterium
TGCTTAATATGTCCGGACAATTATTGGACGATTAATATATGGAAGTCAGGCGAAAAAAAGCAAAGGAATTGCAAAGTTAGATGTGTGGAATTTGTGGTATCTACGATAAAACTGGAAGTCCAGTTGACCCGATACTCTTGCATCGGATGGCAGCAGTGTTAGGTCATCGAGGGCCTGATGGTGAAGGCAAGCTGCTAGATCGGGAGATTGGACTTGGCCACAAACGCTTAAGCATCATTGACCTGGCTGGGGGATCACAGCCAATTGGGAACGAAGATGACCGATTGAAGATCATCTATAACGGAGAAATCTATAATTATATTGAGCTTCGTAAGGAACTGGAGGGACTGAGACACCGTTTCAAGACAGCTTCTGATACAGAGGTGATCGTTCATGCATATGAAGAATGGGGAAAAGCATGCGTCGAGCGGTTCATTGGAATGTTTGCCTTTGCATTGTGGGACGCACGAGAGCGGGAGCTTTTCCTTGCACGTGACCACCTCGGCATTAAACCTCTGTATTTCACACAAAAAGGTGAACGTGTTTTATTTGCGTCTGAGATAAAAGCGCTACTACAAGACCCGGAGTGCACCAGAGAGGTTGATCTTGATGCATTGGCGCAGCTTCTCATGTATCGGTATGTACCTTCGCCTCGAACGATATTCAAAGGGATTCAGAAGCTTAAACCGGGGCACTGGATGAGATTATCGAGACAGGGGATTCGTGTGGAGAGGTATTGGAAATGGATTCCTCAGGTCCGCGAAAAAATTAATGAGGCTGAATTAGTTGAAGAGTATCGTACTTTGGTTGAGGACGCGATTCGCTTACAGCTCCGCAGTGATGTTTCTCTTGGGCTTTTTCTAAGCTCTGGTGTTGATTCAGGCGCGATTCTCGCCATTATGTCCAAATACTTAGAAAAGCCAGTGCAGACATTCACAATAGGTTTTCAAGAGGGGGAAGAGACAAATGAGATCGAAGACGCAAGAGCTCTTTCCGATGAATTTGGATCAGAACATCATTTCAAGGTTCTCACTCCAAAAGATTACATAAATTTTTATGAAAGTAACGACTATTTCTGGACCCTGGAAGAGCCGGTTGGGCACGAGCAGGCTGCTGCGTTCTATTTTTTAAGCCGATTGACATGTGAAAAAGTCAAGGTAGCCCTGAGCGGTCAGGGAGCTGATGAGCCTTGGGCTGGTTATAGCCGATATTTAGGAGTTAAGTTTTCTAAACTATACAGTAAATTGCCTGAGTCCATAACGTCGGTATTTTCTGAGATAATTGGGCATATTCCAGGCCGCTTTGAGAAATTAAGGCGCGGCGTGCGATCGCTCGGAGAAAAGAATATCTTAAAAAGATTCATCAATATATATTCGATTTTTAATCCGGAAATGCAGACGGTTTTGTTCGGCGGCGAATTGGCAGAGATATTTAAAAATCGAAACAAAGAATTGCAAATGCCGATAGCGTTACTACAGCAGGAGGTAAGCCATCTCGATCCCGTCTCTCAAATGCTTTATATTGATACCCGAACCAGCCTGCCAGATGATCTGTTGATGGTATGTGATAAGATGTCGATGGCAAATTCGCTTGAAGTCCGAGTTCCGTTTCTTGATCATAGATTGGTGGAATTTGCAGAAAGTCTCCCGGCAAACCTTAAACTCAAGAAACTGAGGGCCAAGCATTTGCACAAAGAAGCTATTAAAGAATGGCTGCCGCTTAGTGCAATAGATAGAAAGAAAAAAGGTTTTGACATGCCGCTTGGAAAATGGCTTCGAAGCCACATGTGGTCTTATGTTCATGAGGTACTGTTCTCCCCAGCGTCATCTGTTATGAATTATTTTGATTTGTTTCAGCTGAAAAAGATACTAGATGCTGATCGATCAAAACGAGATTCCTACGAACGACATATATTTCTCCTTCTTTCTTTTGAGTTGTGGCACCGTGCGTTCATTGCGAACAAATAATTCAGAATAAAGAAAAATTTATGAATTTGTTAATATAAATTTTATGCTTTATGAGCAAAAACTATAATAGAAATAAAATACAATATTTGTTAATAACCGCTGCAAGAAACGAAGAAGATTATATTGAGAAGACGATATCGTCGGTAATTCATCAAACGAAGAAGCCGATCAGATGGGTTATAGTTAGTGACGCATCGACAGATCGCACAGACGATATAATTCAGTATTATGCGCAAAAATACGAATTTATTTATTATAGCCGCCGTGTTGATGATTTAGAAAAAAGGGGGTTTATTAGAAAGGCCAGAGCAATTTTAATGGGGCTTGAATGTTCTAAAGATATTAAAACCGATCTGATTGGCATTTCAGATGCAGATATTAGCTTTGAAAATAATTATTTTGAAAAGCTTATTGAGGAATTTGAAAAAGATAAAAATCTCGGAATTGCTGGTGGAACACTTTACGAGCAAGAAAAAGATGTTTACAATAAGATTCAGCCTTTAGGTTCAGATTGGTATGTAAATGGGGCATTGCAACTATTTCGTAATAAATGTTTTATTGACGTAGGTGGGTTTGCCGAATCCCCTTACGGAGGGGCAGATACGATTGCTGTAGTGAAAGCACGTATGTTGGGATGGAAAACAAGGTCTTTTAAAACACTAAAGATCTTTCACCATAAAATTGGCGTACATGCAAGGGGGAGAATAAAAGAAAACTTCCGCCAAGGAATAATGTTTTATGCTCTTGGAAGTCATCCGTTATTCGAACTTCTAAAAGGACTACTTTATATGGCAACAAAACCGTACATTGTAAATGGAGCAGTCCGATTGACTGGATACATATGGGGCGCGTGCAATAATATAGAAAGATTGGTCGATAATGACTTTGTTAAATTTTATAGAAAAGAACAAATAGATCGATTACGGAAATGCTTAAGTATTAAATTAGGTTCTTAATATGGCAATCCAGCCTGAAACCTTTCGATGTTAAGAAACGTTTTAACATTTTAATTAACATCACTAATTTTTAGGTTTTAGCAAATTAATACAAGGTTATTAGTTTTGTTTTGGAACAAGATCGCAGAGGAAGTTCGTGATCAACTCAAAGAGATTTTTGTTGCGATGATTATAACGAAAATCCACTTCTAAAACACAGTTGAAGCTCAATCTTAGATACCTCGTGATGTTAGATGAGTATCTCCTTAGCAAAACTCCCGAATCCCTTCAGATCGTTGATCTAAACCTAGCCTAAAGAGAAGCTCTTTTGATGATCGAGCTTAGGGTGCCGATACTTGCAGAACATTAGGCAGTCGAAACTTGCTAAACGGTCCGTGATGATGATGCTGCCTAAACGAACCTTTTCCTGAACGCACCACGGACACAGCTGCCTTTGCGTCGTCCTTCGAAAGAGCGCTCGTGAAGTTCGATATTACCCTCAATAAAGGCCATGCACGGAATGACCAGGAATCTTTGAACGGATTGTGCTGAAAGCGCCGTAGAGAGCCCGGTATGATAGTCTCATTCCCAAAGCTTAACAAACGGCAG
>CALJNV010000080.1 GCA_937981455.1 uncultured Bacteroidales bacterium
CATAAGTTTTTTTAAGGCTCTGAAAATTGAGTATTTGAAAAACTACTCGGGTAGGAGTACGAATAAAAAGAGGGTGTCTCTGACTTTTGAGACGGCCTCATTTTTGTTTATAATATAATTTGTGATGTTAGTTGAAGGTCACTGTTACCGTTTATAAAATTGTTTTAAACAATGATATATGGCTTTATAATGCGAAGAAGGATGCTGTTGAAATCGGGAAAATGAGCTAAACGATTCGTAACCTTTGCAATTAACCCATTCTATATCGCAGTTCGTCTTTTCATATCTAAAAATTTAAAACCCTTAAAAACGGAAAATATACATCCTTCAAAGAACAACCAAACAGGCATACCTTATTGATATTGTATTATGTAAATTTTATCGTTTCCTGCCTCAAGTGTTTCATTTGGCAATGCCATTATACCCTCGTTGTTTATGCGGCCTCCTTTTATGTTATAAAATTCACCTTTCTCGCAATCGTAGCCCAACAACCTTACTTTTCTGGATGGCGCCTTAAAATTTATCTTTACAGCAACATTCTGGCTCTTTTGACTTTTGTTGTATAAATAAATGTAAGTCGATTTATCTCCTCCAATCGTCATGGACAATACTTCTTCCATTAAGGGCGAAACTTCTTTTACCTGGAGGTTCCAGGCAGTTTCTTTCATAATGTAATCCTGCATGGTTCTTACGTTTCTTATATATGGAACCATACCTCTGTTTTCGAAAAACTCCCACCACCACGATAATGGCAGTATTGGGGTAGGTGAGAAGAGTCCGAACCAAAGACCTCTTTTGAAATCTGAATCCATGTCCGAGCCAAAATCATTAAAATTCTTGCTCCAATCCCACTCATAGCCATACTCTCCAATTACATATGGCTTGTTGTAACGCTTTGTATAATCAATAATGGTGGCAGGTATTATCCCGGTGTTTTTATAGATGTGTTTCTGATTAAAATCTATATGCGGAATTGAGTTTAATCCTGCTACATCAAAATGTGAAATACTCGTGGTTATCGGCCTTTTATAGGGATCAATGGTTTTCAGATATTCCGACATTTCCTGATGCCACCGGGATATAGCCTGGTGTATTGAATCAACGGGTGAGTTGTTTTCATATGCAAGGTAATCCACTTCATTAAAGAACTCCCAGGCTCCAATAGAGCAACTGTATCCCCAGCGCGACACTAAGTACCTTAATCTGTTTTTATATTGATTTTTGGCTTCCGTATCAGTGAAAAAATCATATGGCGTTTGGGCAGGGCCACCATTAATTACGTTGTAGTTGTTCCTTTTCCAGCTCTCACCCAAATATCCTCCTGCCTGGTCAAGGGCAAGCATCATATAAATTCCTAAAGAATCACATAGGTGGGTCAGTTCGTCCATCCGTTTTATTGCCGTTGGGTTAAAATGCTCATCCGAATCGGTATACCTGTCAGTATCGCTACTAACAAGCTTCCATTCAAGGGGCAGGTTCCATGGGCACATCCAGGTGCGGAAATAGTTGCCCCCAGAGTTTGTAATCAGAGATAACATATACTCATAATTGTATTTCGGGAGTTCGTGCAACTCCTTAAAGTACTTTGAGTCATCATTACTTCTCGATTCCCAGCCAAAGGTTATACCAATACCTCTGAAACTGGCCCCGGAGCTTGTTTTAAAAACCCACTCATTTCCCGGATACAAAAAACCTAAGTTATTTCCGGGTTTCACATCAAACTCTGACTTTTCACTTTCATATACAGGCAAACCATTTTCAGCCATAACCAGGTAATAGCTGTATTTCCCCTGTTGTAACGGCGTGATTCGTGCACCCCAAACCGATTGGTTTTCAGTTTTGTTTTCAATAAAAAAACAGGGATGTTCCGACCTGTCGCCCGTTGGTGAAACTACCACCATGCCAAGTGCTACCTCTTCCTGTAAATAAGGGTTTTTAAAGATTTTGCCAACCGATATCCGCCATTCCACAAGACCATATTGTGTAGCATGTGACGATAGTTGCTTTATTTCTATCGGCGAAGCGAAAATCTGCATTCCCCAAAAAAGGAACATGCATATTGTCAGAAGATTTTTTCTCAGATTCATATATAAAGTTTTTTCAATTGCCATTAGTTAGTCATTATCAATTATGGCAAATGGTGTGTTATTTTATTGTGAATTACCTAATATCGTTTCTATTTCTGTTACCTCCTGCATTGAGAAACCTGATTGGTGCGCAGCTTTTGCACATTCATGAATTTGGTCTATTCTGCTTGCTCCAATTAATACGGAGGTAATTCTGCTATCTTTCAATAACCAGGAAACAGCCATTTGAGCCAGCGATTGCTCTCTTTTGGCAGCAATACCATTTAATGCTTTTAGCTTGTCTATCAGCGATTCAGTTACTAATTCGGGCTTCAATGCTGTATGTTTTTTAGCTGCCCTTGAATTATCCGGTATACCATTTAGGTACTTATCGGTTAGCAGTCCCTGTGCCAGAGGAGAAAATGCAATGCAACCCACCCCATTGCTATCAAGTGTGTTAAGCAGGCCCCTTTCTGCTGTGCGCTCCAGCATGGAGTACTTTGTTTGATGAATAAGGCATTTGGTGCCAAGTTGATTTAATAGATTGATGGCCATGGATGCCTGTTTATCAGGATAGTTTGAGATTCCCACATATAGGGCTTTACCGGAAGTTACTAAATGGTGCAATGCTGTCATGGTTTCTTTAAGTGGGGTATGGGGGTCATAACGATGTGAGTAAAAGATATCCACATAGCTTAGGCCTAACCGTTTTAAACTTGCATCCATACTTGCAAACAGATATTTTCTTGAACCCCAGTTTCCGTATGGTCCTTCCCACATTTCATATCCAGCCTTGGTCGAAATTATAATTTCATCACGATACGGTTTAAGTTCTTCATTTAAAATGAATCCCATAGTTTGTTCGGCAAAGCCTGGAGGTGGCCCATAGTTATTGGCCAAATCAAAGTGGGTTATACCCTCATCAAATGCTGTAAAAATGAGATTACGGCAGTTTTCATAACTGTCATGCGCTGAAAAGTTATGCCATAATCCGAATGAGATAGCCGGGAGCAGTAATCCGCTGTGGCCGCAACGACGGTATGGCATCCGGCCATACCTGTCGTTTGTTGCAATATAAGCTGACATTGCACTTTAATGCGTTATTTTTATTACGTTTGAATAGGGGGTAGAACCGGCTTCGTTAGCCGCTTTTATTCGGTAAAAGTAGGTTTCTCCGGGCAATGCAGCTTCATCATGAAATAGCACTATGGCTTCGGAGGCTTCGGGTGTGTATTCCCATGATGCCACATCTGCAATTACGGAGTCATGGAGTCCTGTAGATAAAATTACCCACGGGCCGTCGGCTGATACACTTCTTTCCATTGTATAGAAAGATGCACCTGTGGAGCCTCGCCAGGTAAAGCCATCTTTGTGCTGCATCAAAATGGGGGCGGGGGTTGGCAGGGCAACCGGAGGAACTGCCTCATTTCTGATGAGGTACGCTTCGGTACGCAGAATGCCAAGCATTTGAATCTCGTTATATTGGTGTCCAACGGCAAACCCGGGCACATGAAAGGAATTCACAAGGGTACCACCTTCGTTATGATAATACCATCCGCCATCGCGTCGGCGCCCTCTGATACTCCACATTAATCCGCCCACAATATCTTCTTCCCTTATGGTTTGCATTAATTCTCTCAGGTTTTCCGATTCTCCCAAACCAAATTCATCAATCATTAATGGCTTTTTACCTTTTGTTTGATCGCGTGCTTCGCGTGCCAACGGCGACAAGTGGTAGGGACGGCCGCCTAAGCGGTTCCAGTATTCGTAAAGATGCTCACTAATTATATCAATATGTTCACTTGCTATATATGCTTCTCTGTCAGCACCTCCCGCTTCCATAATTAAATGGTTTGGATCTGTCTGTTTTATGTATTCTGCCATTTCAAGGCTCCAATTAAGAATTGGCTCTTTCCAGTCGTTGTATGGCATACCCCGGTCGGGGGCATAGCTGCCAAATTCATTACCAAGTTGCCAGGCCAAAATCGCCGGGTCTTCTTTGTATAAAATTCCGTTTACAGTGTTTTTTCGGTTCAAAATAAAGTTAAGAAAATGTTTGAAGTCTTCTTTTACTTCATTGTCAGTCCAAAATGAGCCTCTGGGTTTACCCGATAAATCTGAAAATTCATCAACGCCTCTGATACCCTTGAATTGCTGCGATGCAATAAATGGTATTATTAATCTTACATCATACTCATGAGCCAGAGCAATTACCAGATCCAAACATCTGAATGCTTCTTCATTATAAGTGCGGTACCCCGATATATAAACCGGTAAGTTGTCTTCAGGCGAATAAACCGAAAGGGAAAATGTTCTGGTTGCCCTGGATCCAACACGCTGCAGTCCTCCTAAAATATCACGTATTTCAAATTCATCCGGGAACCGGTTACGCATGTCGGTCCTTAGTTGTGATTCATTCTGCTGAATA
>CALJNV010000081.1 GCA_937981455.1 uncultured Bacteroidales bacterium
CCCGCTGGGTTTATCCTGTATGTGCCCAGATGCTTTCCATCTAACGTGCTCAGCCCCCCAGGTTCCATACCCCGGGGGTTGGCTATTCTTCTTCTCTAGCAATTCTTTAGCACGTGTTAAATAATAAACGCTCAATTGCGGGTTTCTGAACCTTCTGTTCCTCTGTAGCACTGGAATATCCAGGACCCAATTTAAGAATTTGTCACTATTTGCTTTAGACAAATCCATGAAGTGCGTACAAGGTTTTAAGCCTTTTCAATAACTCATACCTAACCAGATAGTTCCAGTTTTGGCCTTCCCGGGCCGAATGTGAAGGTTTAAAAAAACTGTACAGGAATCTACTAACTTTAAAATTTCTGTCATATAAAAATTCAAAACGAAGATTTAGTGCCGAATTCAAGGCTGAGGTTGCCGCTGAGGCCATTAAAGTGGTAAAAACCCTAAAGGAGTTGCCCCAAATCTATCAAGTGCATCTTAATCAGATAAGTCTTTTGAAAAAAGAGTTTTTGGTGAGTACAGGGAGAGGTATTCGAAAAAATAAGTAAGAATCCGATCGAATCGAAAAGCCCAAAAACGAGAACGATGAGCTGACAAATCAAATAGGCAAACTCACAGTGTATATAAACTCATTAAAAGAAGGTTCTGTAATTCCGTTGCTTTTGCCAATGAGATGATAGAGAGGGATAAAGGAGCGAGGAGGGTGTGCAATCAGTGCGAACTGCCTGGCTTGCGCACAGTACACTATATGTTACACGCAATCATAAACTTAGACACAGATCTGAAGTAGAAGGAAGAGCTGGAACCGGTTGTACCTGGAAGATACCACGCAGGGAATCCAGAGTACGACCAAGGAACACAAAAAGAAAGGGTATAAGGTCAGACGGTGCCATGCACGATGGTTAATGCAGATTGTGCGGCTAAAAAACACTCCACTGTCGCCATCGCACCAGCGTGTTTGATACAGTCAAATACAAACATCCCTATTTATTGCGCAATCTGCTGATTGTAAAACCGAATCAGGTCTGCGCACTGGATATTACCTACACACCCATGCCAAAAGGATTAATATACCAGCTGGCCATCATGAATTTGCACTTCTGGTATATTGTCTGCTGAAGTCGGTCAAACACCAACGAAGCCCAATGGGTGCTAGATACCATGAAGGTAGCCACAAGCAAATATGGAAAACTTTAAATAAGCATCTCCGACCAGGGCAACCCATTCATTGTTATAATAGATGAATATGGAAACAAAGTGAATAGTCTTATAATATGAAGATCTCTATGGATTGAAAGGAAGAGCGATTGACGATACGTTCATTGAGCATTTCTTTCCGATTATTAACATGAAAAGTTGTTTCTGGAACGCCCAAAAACGGGAAATGAGCTGTACCATGATGGCTCAAAATTAATTCACTGTTCCAACGAAAACCCGGCCATTCCATATATCGGAAGTGTAGCGTCGATCAAATGCTATGAAAGATCAGCCGAAATTATTCATAAAAAATAAAAGTTATGAGTCTCCCTCAGACTCCATCATTAATACAAATACAATAATATTCATTCAAATGGAAAACTCTACAGTCAGATTAGACCATCCCAGAAGAGCACAATTATTGCTATTCTGAAAGAGGTTTCTTTAGAAAAAATAAGGAAACAACCGTGTGCATATTAAATAACAGGCTGTTACAAATCGAAAAAATAATCTTTTACTTTTATCAGACAACCGTAAAAAAATATATCAAACCCACCCCAGAAAACACTAGCTTGATGAAGCGTTTGCCTTCCAACGCTTTAATAATGAATAAAAAGCAATTTAGGGAGGCCCGTAAGCTTTTTCCCCAAAATGGCCTGTCAGGCCGGTAAAAAACCGAGATAACACAGAGACCTTTTAAAGCAACGAAAAGTAAAGCAAAACCCTACTTTAATCGATTTGCCTGTAAAACTCGAGAAAGTTCGCCATTTTTTGAAAAGCCTCTCCGCGATGACTGATGGCATTTTTCAATGCCTCGTCCATCTGGGCAAAGGTGAGGTTGTATCCCTCGGGTACAAATAGGGGATCGTAACCAAAACCCTTCTCACCGGCCTCCAACTCGAGCAGATGCCCTCTCACCTTTCCCTCAAACACATATTCTTTTCCCCCAAGTATCAAGGCCACTACGGTTCGAAACTGAGCCCTCCTGTCAGAAACTCCCTGCAATTCTGTTAGCAATTTTTTTATGTTATCGGCAAAACTACAGCCTTCGCCGGCATATCTTGCACTGTAAACCCCGGGCCTGCCTCCCAGGGCATCCACCTCGAGTCCCGTGTCATCGGCAAAACAATCCAAACCCGTAAGGTTATAAATAAACCAGGCTTTCTGGCGGGCATTGGCTTCAAGGGTGTCACCATCTTCTGGAATATCGATGGTAATGTTATGCTCTGCCAGACTTTTTACAATGGCCCGGCCATTCAAAATATATGTCACTTCACGAAGTTTATGCAAGTTATGAGTGGCAAAAAGAAGTTCAGGTATGGGTTGCATAGTATTTATTGAGCTATTGGATTAGTAGCTTTGTTCTTGCCTTTGTTATTCAGAGGCGAATGAAAGGTACTAGGTTTTAAGTGCCAGAAATGCCAGTTGATGGTGCTCTCAGCCCTTTGCTGGGCGGGCTCAGGCAGAGCAGCAAAAAGATTGCATGCGAGCACAGATTCAAGAGAATCAATCGTTATAGCAAAGGACGACAAGGGTTGGCTGGAGCTTTCGTTGGGCATCACAAAAGCAATACCCTGGGCAGAGGGATGATTCCAGGCCACAAGGGCTTTATAAAAGGCAGCAGGAACGGCTACCTTCCCCTGGCCAATGAAACCTTTGTCCCTCCCGGGTAAAGGTCCAGTGATTATTAACATAGTATCATACTCAGCTGCCCATTTTCTTACTTGATCCTCTAGTTTTTTCCAGATTCCTCGATTAAAACCAGGGTCCTGCGGGGTCATGTTACTGAAATAAAACGATTCGCTCATCACCTCAGTTGACCAGGCCATATCGGCGGCCGGAGCTAAATGCCCACGGTCGAAGCCGCTCGCCTTATAATCATCATTTGTAGCAGAATATTCCAACGGAATTAATGGATCAGGACGAAAATCATTGGATCTACGGTTGGCTTTGTTCATCCTTTCGGGGACAATATAGTAAGCCACCCATGCAGGGATTTTACGGACCAGGTCGTATGAAACGAAATACCCTTTATGTCGAAGAGTCAGCTCTGAGGCGCAATCCCACGAAGGCATGCACCATACTACGGGCTGGCTGTACAGTCCTTCTCCACAGATCCATAGAAAGACTGATAGGGCAAATCCTATGAAAAAATGCTGTTTCATGTGAGGACAAAATTATTCATTAAAAGCCTAATCTCCCAGACGCCAATCCACCGGTGCGATGCCATGAGAAACCAAAAAAGCATTGGCTTTAGAAAAATGCCGGCATCCGAAAAAGCCGTGCCTCGCAGAAAAAGGGGAAGGATGAGAAGCTTCCAGCAGGAGAATTTTCTTTTTATTTGGGATGACTTTTGCCCATGTGCGCGCCTGATTGCCCCATAGCATGAATACTAGGGGTTGGTTTCTACCACATAAAAAGTGCAAAATATGCTCCGTGAAACGCTCCCAGCCCATGCCAGCATGCGAACCGGGTTTGCCTGCCTCAACAGTAAGAATGGCATTAAGTAATAAAACACCTTCATTTTCCCATCGTTGCAGGCAGCCATGCTTGGGTGGCAAAATTCCCAAATCCGCCTCTATTTCTTTGAAAATGTTGTGCAAAGAGAGAGGAATTTTAACTCCATAAGGGACGGAAAAAGCCAAACCATGCGCCAGTCCTTCTCCGTGGTATGGATCCTGGCCTAAAATCACTACTTTAACCTGGTCGGGTGAGACATTATGAAAAGCTCTAAAAACCAGTTTATCAGACGGATATACCAGTGATCTGGTTCTTCGCGCGGCTACTTCAGCGGTAAGCTCATGAAACCAGGATTGAGAATGAATCTGCTGAAAAAATTGTCGCCAATCTTCATGAATGTTTTTATCCTGGAATGCCATCAAAAAATGTTAAAAACTTTTTGATAAAAAGTTATTGATTGGTTGAAATAGGCATAGTGTACAGTCAACCTGCGCTTTATTTTTGCCATAGTGGAATGCATAATTCCGTTATCTTTGTGGTCAAATATTGCAAAATTATCAATGGATAAAAAACACCTCAGGCGATGAAAAATTCGGAAAACAACTCGTACAAACTGAAAGGCCTGGCCCTGCTGGTGCTCGTGGTGGTAGCAATTATCGTTTCCTCATGCAAATCGCAGGAGAACTGTGCTGCTTATGGCGAAGCCAAGAATTACCAAATAGAAAAGAAACATTAGAAGCTAACCGTTAAAAGCATCAGATTTCTTTCAGTTTTAAACTAAAAAACACGGGGACCACCTGAGCGCGGTCCCCGTTAATTGTTTTTTAGGCAAATTTTATCTATCGATAATGAGCTTTTGAACAAAGGTATTGCCTGCTGAAATGACCCGGAGCATAAACACTCCACCAGGAAGTTCAGATACATCAATACGAGAAGTTTGCCCCAATAGATTTAATGTGTGCGAGAGCACTTCACGACCTGTCAAATCAACAATTTGAATTTGGGCTTGACCAGCCATGACAAAAGGAAGGGCAATGTTTACATACCTACGCGCTGGATTGGGATAAACACGAAAAGTTTCTTTAACTGGGGTATCAATCCCCACTCCCCCTTGTGTGGTAAAAGAGAAAGCAGGGCTCCACTGAGAAGTATCTCCATTAGCAGCCACCCGCATACGCCAATAATAAGTAGTATTTTCGTCAAGTTTGTAGGGCGAACGATATTTAGTGAGGGTATCTCCAATGTTTAAGCTTATAAACCCGTCAGGGAACGATGGATCTTTGTCATATTGCAATTGATAAAAACTAATCCCTGTCATTTTCTTCCATTTAAACTCGGGTTGAACGCTAACGTTTGTAGCCCCGTTAGCAGGGGTCTGTAATAAGGGATAGGCAATAGTGGTAAATGAGCGGGTTTCACCCCAACTTGAAGTATCGTTAACATGCCTTCCTCTGACCCTCCAATAATATTTGACACCAAAAGTAATTCCTGTAGGAATAACTATATTTTTGTCAGTTACAAAATGCAGAGGTTCGTCAAAGGTGGGTGTAACTGAGAGCTCATAATCATATTTCGTAATGCCAGTGTATGCGTCCCACACAAGCTTTTGGTCTAATTGAACAGGATTGGCATTGTTGGCCGGGTCTTTCAATTTAATGGTATCCAGAGTCCGAAAATACCATGTATCACTCCATGCACTTGTGTCTTTATGATTTATGGCCCTTACTTTCCAGTAATACTTGGTCCCAAATTTAAGCCTGGGGGAAGCTACTTTGAATTTTGTTCCTTCCACCACGCCGGAATAAGCATTCGGGCTGTCGAAAGTATTTTGAGTATCCAGCATATAATTGAAGAAAGTATTCCCTGTAACCTGGTTAGGTCCTAAAAGGTTTTTCCACTCCAAGTTTACAACCGGTGGCTGGTTTTTATCTTTATTCTTAGGGGCTTTATTTTCTAATTTGCTAAAAACAGTGAATTTACGTGAAGTTGACCAGAAAGATGAATCGCCGGTACCCATATCATAAGCCTTCACTCTCCAATAGTAAGTTGTGCCGTATTTTAAGTCGGCCATTTTTACTGCAGTAATAAATTCTGTCCAGAAATAATTGGGGCTGGTAAAATCGGGATTATCATCAACGGCCAGTTTGTATTTTATGATGCCAATACCTGTTACTGCATTCCAACTAAGGGTAATATCAGGCATTTGATTGGTTGCATTGTCGAGGGGCGTTGCCAGCGTGGGAGTATATATTTTTGGCTGAGCAAACGCGGTCATCGTGAACAACCCCAGAAGAAAACTTAGAAGTTTTTTCATAATATATTCTTTTTAATTGTTTCCAATGATTACCTAACAACGACAAATTTTCCGGTTAAGGTAGATGAACCGCTGATTACTTTAAGAACATAGGTACCACGAGGTAAATAGGAAGCATCAATACCCAACGTATTTTCACCTGCATGACCGTCAAACTTTTCGCGAATAATCATTTTACCACTAAAGTCATAAACTTCGGCAGAAAGCGAGCAGGGTTTTTCCAGTTGAAGGTTAAACAACAGGTCCTCTTTCACAGGATTGGGATAAATGCGAAGGGTGTTTTTAACAACCGACCCAGGTTCCGGATATTCCGGCATTCCTACAAAAGCATTCGATGCATAAATCCCACGACCATAAGTAGCAGCATATATAGTGCCATAGTTAGTTAAGGGAGGATAGTAAAGTCCGGGGATATTGGGGTCATCCGACGGGACAAAAATGCCGCCACCTTGGGTTATTTGTTGTTTGAGCATTTTAACAGGCACGCTGCCCATTGGGCCGCTATCTTTAACCCAATTTCCTGAGGCTACATTGTCAGAGGTGTAAACACCATACTCTGTGCCCACGATAGCAAAATTTCCATTATTCATTTCAAGGATTGAGGAATACACAGGTACCTTAGGCAGATTACCTTGGACGGAAACAAAATTGGGCATAGAATCGAGGGCATTGGTTACATGAAATACATAATCATTGAGGCCATAGGTGGCCAGTGTAACAATGATATGTCTCGGGTCTTTTTGATCGACGGCAATGGAGCCAATACTTGTATTGGGGAAGGATTTAATAAGTTGTGTGGAGACTACACAGCTTGAAGAAGTAATATCAGCAGTGGCCTGAGAATTAGCATACCGAAGGTTGGAAATACGGAATACATTTCCGGTTTCAGTTCCGACGTACAAGTGATTTGCATCAGCAGAGAGTGCCATACAATTGATCACGCCCACCACGGTAGCCACATTCCACCACGCAGGCTGTTTTGTAAAGTCCAAAATTTCTTTCGTATAATACACCTTATTGGCCAGTGCCAGAAAGGTTTTTGCTTGCAGAGGATCTTTCACGTAAATTCTTTCACCCTTCTGGATATTTCGGGGCGCTTCCATGGTAAAAGGATAATCGTAGATTCTTGACCGCACGATGATTTTCTCACCTTGAGCTATATCTTTAGTAGCCTTAAAACTGGTGGAATCGACACTGGAAGGATCATTAAAATTTTCCCATAAAAGCAGTGGGCAATACGTATTGGCTGGAGCTGACATTCCGCTACCCAGGAAACTTGTTGAAAAACTGTAACCTTTATCTTCAGAACGGCGGAAAGGACCACCTTTAAGGGAGAGAAGAAAAACATCAGGATTGATTTTTGAAATGGCTACAAACCCACCTTGGCCACTATTGTTTAGGTCTCCGTTCCAAACTTCAACTCCAGTGTAGGGAGTATTGGTACCATCCCCAATATATTGAATGCCGTTGCCAATGGTTCCACCGATGGGGTTACCGAAGCCGTTGCAATCAACCGAGACAAATTGGGCAGTCATGTAATTGCGATTAAGCGATTTAAAGCGCAGGGCTCCATCCATATTGATATAAATACCCCCATCGGTTCCAGCTAAAATAACCTTGGAATTGTTGGGTTTGAAAACGTAGGTGTGGTGCAGTTCATGAAGATATCGCGGTGAATATTTACTAACAGTGGAGCTGGTAACCGCTGCATTCCCCCAATAAAAATAACCCTCATTGGTATAGGTGCCTTCCCATAAATTTATGCCCCCTACCAATACATGATCTGGGTTGTCAGGGTAAACAACAATTGTATTGGCTACAAAGCCGTATGCGACATTGCTCAGCACAAATATATCTGGCAGTGAAGTTGATTTTCCGGGAAAAATTATTGTCCAAGTATTGCCCTTATCGGTTGAACGATAAACATTATCGAAATAACCATATGCGTCGGTTGCGCTTGCGTAGATGTATGAGGGATTGGATGGAGCCACGGCTAATTCGATTCTACCCAGGCCTGAGGCAGGTAATTTTTCTGGGTTCATCACCTCATTACCCACAGTCTCTTTGGTACTCACGCAAATAAATCCATTGGGCGAACCATCGGGAGATACATAAACTTTACTATCAACAGAAGCAACTACAGTGCCATCACTACCAACTTTAACATCCCACACAAAACCGTTTAAAGGAATCTGGTTCCCCTGATTGTCGACAAACATTGCGGTTTGCCAGTTGGTTTCTCCAGCGTTGCGATATTTCAACCCTGCATTGGTAGCCACAAACAGCCGACCATCCTGAACACCAATTTCGTTGATGTACCCCCATTCTAAAACAGAGTTTACCAAAACAGGTTCAGTTCCAGGCACTCGGGTAAAATTATCACCATCCGTGGAAACATATAATCCGGTTCCCTGGGTAAAACCATATTCACCTGTTCCTGCATAAATATCATTATTTGAAGTTTGAGCAAGGCAGGAAACATTAAGATTTGCATTGGCCTGGTTCACCTTGATCCAATTGGCACCCAAAGTCGTGGTTTTCCAAACACCACCGGCCACACTGCCTGCATAAACTGTATTTCCTGTAGCATCGCGCTTGTCGAACAAAAGAGCGCGAGTACGGCCGCCCACATTGTCAGGGCCCATACTCTGCCAATTGAGCGAAACAGCACTGCCCGACTTGAGAAAACCCGATGCCTGATTCTTAACGCCTTTGTTGGCATCGTGCGGATTTCCCATAGCCAGTACTATCGTCCCTACCATCAAGAGAAGGGACGTTAGGGATAACAGTAAAGATTTATTTTTCATATCATTAAATTTGTTTAAAAGATAGTTCCTTTCTATTCAAACAGGGGCACAAGTTACATACTCTTTGATAATCTGCAAGTATTTTTCATGGAAAAATTTCAACATATGAATGCTGAAAACTTTTCCGTAATTTCAATGCCTGTAAGGACATGATTAAATTTTCCCTCAAAGTTAAAACATTTTATTCGAAAATTAAAAGGCTTACAGCCATTAGAGCCATTCCTGCTATTAAACCATAAATAGCCAGGTGGTGTTCCCCATATTCTTCAGCAGCTGGTAAAAGTTCATCGATGGATATAAATACCATAATTCCTGCCACCGATGCAAAAATTATCCCTATGAGGGCTGGATGCTGATTTAAAAGGGGTGCTAAGAAGAAATAAGCAATAATGGCTCCTACAGGTTCTGCCAGGCCGGATGAAAATGAATACCAAAATGCTTTCTTCCGACTCCCAGTTGCAAAATATATAGGTACTGAAACTGCAATTCCTTCCGGGATATTGTGAATGGCTATGGCTACCGCAATGGGTATCCCCAATCTTAAATCGGAAAGACCAGAAATAAAAGTAGCAATCCCCTCAGGAAAATTATGAATCCCTATAACCAAAGCTGTAAATAATCCCATGCGCATAAGCCCGGGATTTTTTCCTCCCTGAGTGATCATCTCCAGCGGTTTCATTTCATGAGGATTCTCTACGTTGGGAATCCATTTGTCGATCAAGGCAATTAATAAAATACCTCCAAAAAAACTAGCCACCGCCAGCCAATAGGCTTGCGTGTGCGAAATGCTACCTTCAGCACCAAGTATTTCCAGCGAAGTCCGTGCTTTGAAAAATAACTCAACAAACGACACATAAATCATAACTCCAGCTGAAAATCCAAGGGAAATTGAGAGGAAACGAGTATTAGTTCGTTGCGCAAAAAAAGCAATAGCACTGCCAATTCCCGTGCTCATCCCAGCAAATAGCGTTAATCCCAAGGCATATAAGAGTTCTGTATTTGTATATTCCATACCGTGATTATTTATCCGATATTGAATGACCTGAAGCTCGAAAGGTTTTCCTTTAACTTTGCAAGGAACAAAAATAAAGGGTTTATTTCATGAAACGCTATATTGCCTCATTTGTTTGGGTTTTATATGCCTTACTTTCGGTATCTACTTCTGCCCAAAATGATTCGTTAGGTTATAATTTTCGAATTTTCAAACAACTCCCTACCACATCGGTTAAGGACCAGGCTGCCAGTGGAACATGTTGGGCTTTTGCCACGGCCTCTTTTATTGAATCTGAGTTGATGCGAATGGGAAAAGATACGATGGATCTTTCCGAAATGTTTTTTGTAAATTATGCTTATAAGGAAAAAGCAAGACGATTTATAAGGTTTCAAGGCACCACCCATTTGGGTCAGGGTGGTCAAGCGCACGATGTGTTCAATATGATACGCGTTCACGGCGCAGTACCCGAAGAAGTGTACCCCGGGTTGTTGCCGGGAGAAAAAAAACATAGACATGGCGAACTCGAAGCTATGGTAAAAGCCGTTGCTGGCGTAGTGGTAAAAAACCCTGCCCAACAACTGAGCAAAGCCTGGGAAACGGCGCTTCGCGGCATTGTTGATGCCTACCTTGGAGTTCCTCCCACTCAATTCAGCTACAGGAATAAAAATTATACGCCGGAATCATTCATTATTGTACTCGGCTTTAACCCAGAGGATTACTTGAGCCTAACCAGTTACAACCACCATCCCTGGTATGCTCCCTTCATCCTTGAAATACCCGACAATTGGGCACATCATTCCTATATCAACCTTCCACTTAACGAATTTATGGAAACTTTGAATTATGCACTCGAACAGGGATATACTGTTTGCTGGGACGGAGATGTATCGGACCCAGGCTTTTCGCATAAAAAAGGAGTAGCTGTTGTTCCCGATATTGAATTATCCAATTACACTGGAAGTGATATGAATCGGTGGGTTGAACTTTCAAAAGAAGAAAGACAAAAAAAATTTTTTGGTTTTAATGAATCTGTCCCCGAGAAAAAGATCACCGATAAAGAGCGCATGGAGGCATTCGATAACTATTCTTCCACCGACGACCATTTAATGCATATTATAGGGATGGCTACCGACCGACTCGGCCAACTTTATTATCTGACCAAAAACTCATGGGGCAAGACAAGCAATGATAAAGGTGGCTATCTATTCATGTCGGAGCAATATGCACGACTGAACACAATTG
>CALJNV010000082.1 GCA_937981455.1 uncultured Bacteroidales bacterium
ACCATTACCCAATCATAAGCATCGATATAATGCTCCATAAACCACTGGTAAACCTCGTCGGGGTGTATTTCGCATAAAAGCATCAAATTACCAAAAATCATCAGGCGCTCTATATGGTGAGAATAGGCTGTTTTTTGAAGACGACTAAATGCCTCGTCGAAAGGCAGCAATCCTGTACTTCCTTCATAAAAGGCCCTGGGCATTTTACGCGTAAATCCCCAAAAATTTTTGGTTCGCTGGTAAGATCCCATCTGAACATATACAGATGCAATATATTCGCGCCATCCCATCACTTGCCGGATGAATCCTTCTACATCATTGAGCGGAATATCGTTTTGGCTGGCATACTCCAAAACCTTGGATACAATTTGATCAGGTAAAAGCAGTCCAGCATTGAGCAAGGGCGATAACAAAGAATGATGTAACACCGAGGCTCCCGAAACCATGGCATCCTGCCAGGTGCCAAAACCACGCAATCTATTCCTTAAGAAGTCATCCAACCAACTTCGAGCCTGGTCGTGGGTGTGGGGATATACAGGAAAATTTATATCTTCGAAGGTATCGACATGATTTCCCTTAACATGATGGATTGCCTCCTGCCAATATCGACTGGGTGGAGGATATTGTATTGCAGGTAGCTTTTTATTTGTAGGCCAACGCCTGCGATTTTCGGTATCAAAGGTCCACTTTCCTCCCAAGGGCCTATCAGCTGTGTCCAGAAAGAGTTTGAATCTTCTACGCTGATTTACATAAAAAGCGGTCTGATAAAATCTGCCATCGCGCTTGGGAATTTCATCATTAAAACTCGATGCTAAAAACGAAGGGTTTTTATGAAAAACCAGATTTATTCTTTCGTTTGCAAGTCCTTTTTCGAGTCGCTTTTGCAGCCAGTTATCGATGGGTTGAAAGGTGTGGACTTTAAAAATTCCTGATGCAGAAAGAATGAAGGGAAGCACTCGGACGTCAGATTCCTGCTGGCTGTTTTCAATATACCTGACACTATAGCCTTGTTTGCGTAAAAAATCGGCATACGCCTGCATGGAGGCCCGTTGAAAAATTAATTTGAGCGGATGAAAATCGAATTGCTTGAAGAATAGATATTCTTCTATGAGCCATACCTCCTGACCAATGCCCGAAGGCAAAGACTCGAAAAGTTGGTTGGGAAAAATAATAAAGACTTCACCGGCCAAAGATTTCCTCCAAAGCTTTTTGGCGAAAATTAAAGATTTCCTCAATTTTGGAACGAATCAAGGAGGGATTGACCCACTGCCCTAAAAATGCGAATGGAGGGATATATGATACCAAATCGCGCATAAGTGTACCCCCAGGATGGGTTTCAATGAAATGCTCGTGATGCCACATACGATAGGGCCCGTAGCGTTGCTCATCTACAAAATACTTTCCTTCATCAATATGTGTAATTTCGGTAACCCATGTCATTGGCACATTGAATAACGGCCTCACGGTATAGGCAATGATCATGCCCTGGTACATCTTTTCGGGTAAATCCGGAGTCTTGATGTCAAAACCCATATAAGGAGGGGTTATTTTTTTAAGGTTTTTGGGCGATGAAATAAAATTCCAAACCTCAGTCAGAGGTGCCGGAATTAGCTGAATATATTTTAATTGATGAATTGACATGATTTTAAATTTTTAAATTAGAAATTCCTCCGTCCACGTGCATCACCTGCCCGGTAATCCATGAAGAAGCACTGGAGAGCAAAAAAATCGCCATTTGGGCTTGATCTTCAGGTGTTCCTATTCGCCCTAAAGGATGACGCTCTGCCGACGCAGATCGCTTTTCATCGGAGGAAAGTAACCGGGCAGCAAGCGGAGTATCGGTAAGTGAGGGAGCAATGGCATTGACGCGTATTGAAGGAGCCCATTCGGCAGCCAAAGCACGGGTTATTCCTTCGATGGCTCCTTTGGAGGACGATACGATACTATGCATGGGGAAACCTGTCTGCACGGCAACGGTTGAAAATAGAACCACAGATGCATTCCCAGATGCCTTCAACTTAAGATAGATGGCTCGAAGTACACGTATTGCTCCTAACACCTGTATATTGTAATCTTCCAAGAAGTCTGAGTCGCTGGCTCGCTGAAAAGATTTTAAGGGTATGGCACCCACACAATAAGCCATACCATGCAAATCGTTGGGTATTGCATTGATATCAAAGGCATTATGAGCTTCCCATTGTATCCATTGAATTCCATTCGAGGTTTGTGAAGAACGTTCCTGCCGGGATGTCCCATAAACTGTGTGCCCCTGGGCAATCAAACCTTGCGCTATTGAATAACCTATCCCAGAACTTGCTCCTACCACCAAAAAATTTTTCATACGAGTTTTAAAACAGAAACAAAAGCCGAGTGACTTTGTTTAAAGCCAGACAATTTTTATTAAACAAAAAATCTTTCTATCTAGGATCTTCTGAGTTATTTTCTTATTTACAGCAAAACTTTTGCAACGACAAAAAGCTATTAAAGAATTAGGATGGATCTCCCTGGCGGTTTGGTGTCGCGGTTCAGTTTAAGGGTGCTGAATAGTAAATCCAACATTTACACTTCCATAAAAAGGCAGGATACCGATATCTGGAAAGGCCTCCAATCCTAATTGATTGGGCAAATGTTGATA
The DNA here is from genome assembly GCA_937981455.1 of uncultured Bacteroidales bacterium. Lineage (GTDB taxonomy): Bacteria > Bacteroidota > Bacteroidia > Bacteroidales > TTA-H9 > UBA2030. The sequence continues at coordinate 2,636 of CALJNV010000082.1, forward strand.
ACCAGCCTTAACGTTGAAATTCCACTGGGAATTAAAATAAGCCCATGCCATCCCTGTTTGCCAGGTTAAGCTATTTTGCCAGAACCATCCCATTTTGGGCGCTTTGAAATCGCCCGAATAATCAGGATACAAATTTTGAAAAGCCATAGAAGCGCTGGTACTGTGTTTTATATGAATCCAGGGCTGAGCATCCATGGAAAAATGAGCGGCCAATGCCCAATGCTGGGAATAATAACCCGGTAGAATTTCAGTTTTAAAGCCAGAATGCAAATAACGTCCATTTACATCCTCAGTTCGTGAGAAATTCCAACTCATCCCAGCCAGGGTTTTAATTTGATGGGAAATGTTCAGCAGAAAACCCGCTCCAATCCTAAGGTCAAAATCAAATCCTTTCTGGGAAAAAACAGGGAAATTTACCTGTGCTACAATGCAATACCTTTCGATAGATTTCCCCATATTTCTGCTTAAAAGAAAATAATCTGCGTTCGCATTCAGATGGGGGGAGGCGTTGATACCCATGGAGATGATTTGCTTACCCTCACTCATCAAAGCCAGATAGTTCTGGGCTTGTGTACCCAAGGCTCCCACTATGAACAAGAAAGCTCCCAAGAGTTTTTTAGTCATAGGTCAGTAGGCTTTTAGGAATGCTTTGATGGCATGCATCACCTCTTCAAACTTTTCCACGTTCATTCTGTGCCCTGCATCTTGTATTTCAATAACTTTAGCACAGCGAAAATGAGGTTGAGAGTAAGTTCTTTGCATATGAGCACCTAAAGAACTACACGATCCGCCCAGAATAAGTACTGTATCGGAAAAATTTTTGATACCATCTGTAAAATCGTATTTAAAACCAGAAATCGGATTGCCCAATCGTTTGTTTCGGACATATTCTATAAAACCTCCTACGCGATGAACTTGCCAGGTGGGGGGATTATTACCATCGCAATGATAATTGGCTGTCATTGTGCTGCGAAGAATCATCAGGGCCTGGTAATCGAGTTGCTCATGAGTCTGGGGCCTTAGGGCCAGACCATGCCTGGCCATATTGTTCCATGAGCCGTTATCATAGCGAAAATTAACGATAGTCTTGAAAAGTTTCTGCATGTCAAATCCTATAAGGGGCATAGGTTCTATGAGCACCAATTGTTCTACATTTTCCGGATTTTTAGATGTATATAACGTAGCTAACCCCCCTCCCCATGAATGCCCCAAAAGCGTAATTTTGCGATGGGGGGCATAAACCTCTTTCACGGCATCGATCTCTTCTACAGCTGTTTCAAGCGTAAACTCCGCCTCGGTAATTCGTTCTGAAAGACCACAACCTCTTTGATCCCAAACCACAACAAAGTAATTATCACTGAGACTTTCGCATAGGTTCTCATAGGGGTACATATCCGTGTAGCTTCCATGCAAGAAAAAAAGGGGTGGATTATCCGAACGGCCAAATGTTATAAGGTGTATAAGCCTTTGATGACCGGCGATGTGAATACTTAAGCCTGGCAGATGCGGATCCTGATCAACGGTTGGAGGAACGAGAACGCCTACATCGTCCATTCGCTCGCATCCAAGAATAAAAAGGGTACAAAAAGCATACATCCATTTCATTTTTGCCATGTTTTAAATGATTTAGAGAGCAAAGGTCAAATTACCCCCCGAAAATTTCATCAACATTGGGCAAAAAAAATATACAAACCCTATTCAATGATTTTTTTTCGGCAACGGCTCAAGGAGGTAGGGGTCATTCCCAGAAACGAAGCAATGTAGTAGTGTGGAACTTCATTCTCTAGTCCAGGATAATTTTTTCTGAACCAGGCCAGTTTTTCTAAACCTGTTGCAGTAAGCAAAATTTTTTCCCTTTCTGCTCTTTTAAAGGCATCTTGCATTATTACTCTAATACCCATGCGTTCCAAGTCATTGTTATTCTGCATTGCCTTTTCCATCTCTAAAATTGAAAATGCCATGACTGTTACTTCCTGACTAATTACTTCTAAATTCACGAACGAGACTAAATCAATGCTGCGCAACAAAGCGGGGGTTATGGCTTGCCCGGATCTAAAGAAATCAACCGTAAAAAATTCGCCCTTGCTATTTGTTAAAAATTTACGAATGATGCCACTCATCACAATATACTGATATTTAATATACTGACCTGATGATTCAATGAATGCTCCTCTTTTGAATGTTTGAATTCGTGCAGCTGCTTGAAGGGCCATTGCTGTTTGCAGGGATATTGGCGATGTAAAATCCACTAAATCTTTTATAACCTGATAATCAACATTATACATATTCATTTAGATTAATTGACATCATGAAACGATATTTCATTTTAAAATCTAAGAGTTAACAATTTTAAACACATGATGGACAAAATTAGCAGATTAATGGGCTAAAGGCTACTGAGCTAGACGGAAGCTGGTTAATTTTCATTCATAATCTTAGGGTATAAGGCCTTTAGGGCATGCTCCATAAAGGAACCCAACGACCATTTCTGCGATTGAAGCATTCTTCTCACGTATAAGGTTCTTCATTGCCGTTGGGTCATTGTTTCGGGTTCTACGGGTATTGAATGCTTACCCTACACGACCCGACCGGGCATGATAGCAAAGCATCGACCTCCAATTCGTCCCAAATTGTAGGGTAAAACTTTGGAAGAGGCAGAAATTATGGCTTTTGAGCATTACCTGGATAAAAAATCAACGACGCATTAAGCGATGAATAGAACCAACACAACCATTCAATAATTCTGGCTAAACATTGATAAGCTCTATATATCAATGATTTAAGATTAGAAATTGAATACGTCGACCGATGATGTAATTTGTTGAATTTTTTGAAAATACAATTTTTAGAAGGTAAGGGATACAAAGGACAAAAAACCTCTGCCGTGACGAAAAAGGCAGAGGTTAAAAATGCTATTGTTAAAAAAGAGAATTATAGGGAGAGGAAAAGTATTAATTGCTCGATAAGAAGCGTTCGGCTTCAATAGCAGCCATAGCCCCAGTACCTGCAGCTGTGATGGCCTGTCGGTAGTAATGATCTTGAACGTCGCCTGCTGCGAATACCCCTTCGACACTGGTGCGAGTAGTACCCGGCACGGTTTTAATATAGCCGGCTTCATCCATTTCGAGCTGTCCCCGGAAAATTTGACTGTTAGGGGTGTGCCCTATGGCGATAAAAAGACCATCGATGGCAAGCTTGCGGCTTTCACCGGTTTTTAAATTTTTCAGTATCACTCCATTTACCGATTTCATAAAACCCTGACTTTCGCCTACCACTTCATCCACCACAGTATCCCAAATCACTTCGATGTTAGGGGTATTAAAAACCTTGTATTGCATGGCCTTTGAGGCTCTAAATTCATTGCGTCGATGAATCATATAGACCTTGGAAGCGAGTTTGGCTAGGTAGGTTGCCTCCTCACATGCTGTATCGCCCCCACCGACAATAGCCACTACCTTGCCTCGATAAAAATAACCATCACAGGTGGCACAGCCTGATACCCCTGCACCCATGTATTCTTGTTCGCTGGGGATACCCAACCATTTGGCGGAGGCTCCGGTAGCAATAATAACAGACTCAGCCTCAATAACTTTTCCATCATCGGATTTACAAATGAAAGGACGTTTTGAAAAATCCACCTCTTCAATGGTACCCCAGCGAATGTCGGTTCCAAAGCGTTCGGCCTGCGCCTTAAATTCTTCCATCATTTCGGGCCCCGTAATACCCTTGGGATAACCTGGAAAATTCTCAACCTCAGTGGTTATTGTGAGCTGGCCTCCTGGCTGCATACCTTGGTAAAGAATAGGTTTTAGGTCAGCCCTGCTGGCGTAAATGGCCGCAGTGTATCCTGCCGGCCCTGAGCCAATAATCAAACAACGCGTCTTCTCAATGTTGTTTTCCATTTTATTGATGTATTGATTTTTAATTAAAGTTTTTCCGAATGTATTTTTTTGTCCAGCACAGGTCAAAAACTGTACCCAATCCATTCGTTATGTCATAAGCAAATTTAGCATTATTCAACCTTGCTGAATGGATTTTATTTAATAGATTGTTAATTAAAGCATAACACACTTGAGACATTTCTTCTCTCCATTCTTAAAATATGTCAAAATGGCAATATAATAAATTTGCATATCCCTTAAATTTAATAGGATGAAATAAATGAGTACAAGATTACCTGGTATTCCATGCATGAGGTTAAGAGGATATGTAGTAAATTGCGATCCCAAATTTTTTGCATACAAATCAATGAAAAACACGTTAAAAATATTGCTTTTACTGATATTGCTCAGTATATCATTTCGTGAGGTAAAACCCCAACAAATGATAATTAGCCAGGCTGCGCACTTCAGAAAATCTCCTCCACTGGCTGAAATGGTTGCCGTTTTATCGGGTCCGCGCGACCGTTCGTGGAAAGACTCCCTAGTAAGAAATCTTGCTTACGAAGACAGAAAAAAAGTTGAATTTCAGATTACTCCACCTGCATCCGATCCTGTGAGACAATCATTACCTGCTTCCACACCAAATTACGGCCCGGTTTTAAATTTTGAGGGTGTAGGCAATGTAAACAGTGTTTATCCGCCCGATACCGATGGTGACGTAGGTCTTAATCACTACTTTCAAATGATTAATCTTTCCTTCGCCATATATGACAAACAAGGCCATAAACTTTTTGGACCTGTAAACAATTCTACTTTATGGGCAGGCTTTATTGGCCCCTGGACGGGAACCAACGATGGAGACCCGGTGGTGCTGTACGATGAGCTTGCCGATCGTTGGATGGCAAGCCAATTTGCTATCAATACATCAAACGGAACATATTGGGAACTCATTGCCATATCTGAAACGAGCGACCCTCTGGGCTCGTGGTACCAATATGCCTTTCAATTCCCAGCCTTTAACGATTATCCTAAATTAGCTGTATGGCCTGATGCCTATTATGCCTCATTCAATATGTTTGGAAGTTACTTGAGGGTAGCTGCCGCCGCATTTGAACGCGAGGCCATGCTTGCAGGGAATCCCAATGCCCGTATGGTTCTATTCGATCTTCCTCAGAATTCAGGACCTTGGAGTATGCTTCCCTCCGATTTCGATGGCACACCACCACCTCAGGGCACGCCCTGTTACTTTGCCTATTTTACTGATGACGGTATAGGGGGTGGTCAGGATGCAATGCACTTCTGGGAATTTCACGTAGATTGGAACAATCTGAGCAACAGCACTTTTCAGCATGCATTTACATTACCCGTTGCTCCTTTCGATGCTTTCTTTTGCAACGCCAGTCGTTGGGCATGTATCCCTCAACCCTCCGGCGCTGCATTGGAAACCTTATCTGATAGATTGATGTACCGCTTGCAATACCGCAACTTTGGCAGTTATCAATCTATGGTCACCAGTCATTCGGTTGATGCTGACGGACTGGGGCATGCGGGTGTTAGATGGTACGAATTTCGAAAAACTGGCAATTCTCCCTGGATTGTATACCAACAAGGAACCTACGCCCCTGACAACCTCAATCGGTGGATGCCCAGTATTGCAATGAATGGAAATGGAGACATCGTTTTAGGTTATTCAGTGAGTAATGAGACCCACCATCCATCCCTTCGGTATACAGGACGAAGAGCCTCAGCTCCTTTGGGAACAATGAATTTTGACGAAGCGGAAGCCATCACAGGACTTTCATCGCAGGGCACCTACAGCCGGTGGGGGGATTATGCATGCATGTCGGTAGACCCTGCCGATGATTCCAGCTTTTGGTTCACCACCGAATACATGAAATACGCTTGGAAAACCAGAATTTTAAAAATTCAACTCGGTGCCCAGCCCCAATTGTCAGCTACCGCCGGACCTGATACCACAGTCTGTTCTGTCATTCCCTATAACAATACCCAGGCCAGTGCTACTGCTTTCCGCAAGGTGCAATGGAACACCACGGGCGATGGCTACTTCATCAGACCCAACGACACCAACGCCATTTATTTCCCAGGTAGTCAAGACAAACTCTTAGGGCAGGTTTCCTTATCCATGACAGCTTATGGCTACAATTTAATGGATGAAATGACTGACAGCCTGCAGCTCTTTTTGAGCCCATCCCCAGCAGTGAATGCGGGAAAAGACACTCTCATTTGTGCAGGAGACCCGGCCTATTTGAGCGGCTGGGCAATCCATACCGACAGCATTGTATGGAGCACCAATGGGGATGGATTCTTTTCAGATATCAATGCCCTGGAAACCATTTATTTTCCTGGAAATCAGGATAAAAGCAAAGGTTATGTAACCTTAAGACTCACGGCATTTCCCATCTCTCCGTGCCCAGCCTCAATTTACGACCTAATAAGAGTTAATATTCAGGTATGCACTGGTATTCCTTCGCCAATGGGCGCAATGCCTTTCATTGACGTTTATCCCAATCCGGCCTCGAGCCTGCTATCCGTTCAAATAGAAAATTTTAAAGTTGAACCCTTCCGCTTGAGCGTTTACGATATTCAAGGCAATCAACTGTTTACCAAATACTTATATCAATTTCCTGGTGAATCAGAGCTAAACCTTGATGTTCATTTACTTCCGGCAGGTACGTATATGATTGTTGGAGAACAAGGTGGCAAAGTGTTTAAAACTAAATTTATAAAACAATAAAGATGAAGGCCTAAAGGCTGAAAAAGTTGTTTTTTCCTTCACAAACTTGCATGCTATGATAAAAAGTTTATAAATTTGCACCCGCTTTCATAGTCCATGAGAGCGTTCTTTTACGGATCGGGGTGTGGCGCAGTTGGCTAGCGTGCTTGCATGGGGTGCAAGAGGTCGTGAGTTCGAGTCTCACCACTCCGACAAACCGCTTTGGAAAACCAGAGCGGTTTTTTTATTTTACATCATTGCGTTTTTTAATTGACCGAACCAACCCCTAACCGGGGGCATTTAAAGGCCAAACCACCAGATACAATTCGTTCAGAACCTTGTAATCACCCCCGCGTTTATTATAGGATTACTATAGGGAAAATTCTTTTGCCCAAGTACATCCCAAAGCAGACTTAAATTCATAGCGCTATTCTCAGACAAACGTTGAACATAACCGACACCTAACAACAAACCATCAGACCAAATACGATACACTACGCCTCCTCCCGCAGGTATTGCGTTGCTAATTCTAACAAATTCCCCGTGTAAATAATAATTGTGTGCAGGATATATCCGCGAATAAAGATTCATACCATAAATAGAACCTGTGTAGCCACCTTGCCGTTTATCGTCCATCCAAATAAGCCTCCCTCCTATTCCACCCACAAGATAATTGGTAAACCAATAACCGATTCGAGGAGAAAGTTCTATAAGGGTAAGATGACCAAATTGTATTGCGAAATTACCGCCTAGTTCGGTTCTGTTTTGAGCATAAGAAATGCCCCTGAGGGCCAGAAATAAAAGAGCGAAGGAAATAAATTGAATTTTATAAATATTTTTCATTTTTTAAAAAATTCATCGAATTAAAAATGAACCAATACGCACCCAAGGTGTTTGGATAAGGAAAGAATTCCTACCTTTGGCCATTCGAAACAAAGTTACGTTTAATCTATGAATTTGCACGAATTTCAAGGAAAATCTATACTCCGCAAGTATGGGGTTTCTGTTCCCGAAGGCATAGTAGCCTACAATGCACAGGAAGCTGTAGATGCAGCCAGAACACTGAAAGAACGCATTGGAACTGATAAATGGGCTGTGAAGGCACAAATACATGCCGGGGGTCGTGGTAAAGGCGGTGGGGTAAAGATAGCCAAAACCTTGGAGGAAGTAGAAATGTACACCAGCCAAATCATTGGCATGATGCTGCGAACCCCCCAAACACCACCCGAAGGCAAATTGGTTAAAAAGGTATTAATCGAACAAAACATCTACTACACGGGACCCGAACCTGTGCAAGAATTTTATATGAGCTTACTTCTTAATCGCCAGCGGGGACGAAACATGATAATGTATTCTCCTCGCGGAGGCATGGATATTGAAGCCGTCGCCGAAGAAACCCCCGACCAGATTTTCACTGAAGAAATTGATCCCAGAGTAGGTTTACAGGGTTTTCAGGCTCGACGCATTGCGTTTAACCTTGGGCTTTCGGCCGAGTCTTTTAAAAACATGGTAAAATTTGTAAATGCCCTACATAAAGCCTATATAGCCAGCGATGCCTCTCTTTTCGAAATCAATCCAGTAATCAAGGCAGCCGATGGAAAAATTTTTGCGGCCGATAGCAAAGTAGTGATTGACAACAATGCCCTTTTCCGTCATCCCGAAATCGTTGAAATGCGCGATCTGGATGAAGAAGATCCTACCGAAGTGGAAGCGGGTAACTACAAACTCAATTACGTGAAACTTGATGGCAACGTGGGTTGTATGGTTAATGGAGCAGGCCTGGCCATGGCTACCATGGACATGATAAAAATGTCGGGCGGAGCACCAGCCAATTTCCTTGATGTAGGAGGAACCGCCGACGCCAAACGCGTAGAACAAGCCTTCCGCATCATCCTCAAAGACCCTAATGTTAAAGCCATCCTCGTCAATATTTTTGGAGGCATAGTACGTTGCGACCGGGTAGCACAGGGTATTGTCGATGCATATAAAAATATCGGCCAAATTAAAGTTCCTATCATCGTTCGTTTGCAAGGCACCAACGCTGAAGAAGGAGCAGAACTTATCAATCAGAGCGGACTTAGAGTAATGTCAGCCATTCAGCTCAAAGATGCAGCCGAGCTTGTAACCAAGGTTCTAAACAACTGATTGATTGAAATATCATCCCAATTCTTCAGAATTCCTCTGGGCAACAGGTGCATGCCTGCTGCCTCATAT
>CALJNV010000083.1 GCA_937981455.1 uncultured Bacteroidales bacterium
ACAAACACGGATCCAATGCAGGATATGGAAAAGAATCAACAAGAGGCTTCCAATTACCCGATTCAGGCTCTGTGCACATCCCACAAAAGAATACCTTTTGAATAGCCAGACCTAATAACCCATAAGGTATCTCCATTTGCCATAAATGCAGGAGGGCACAAAGCATCATAGGTATTATCCCAAGGCCATAGAATAGAATGTCGGATAAATTTCCAATGAATTAAATCAGGGCTTATCCAATAGCCCCCTAATTGATACTAAACCCATAATATCGACCTTTAAAAAACAAATACAGGATCCACACTGCTGTTCGATGGCATCTCTCTGCATAAAATCAGGGATGGAACAAAATCCATAATCGATATTTATAGAGGATTGCAATAAGACTGCCTGGCATCCTGGGAAAAAACCATTTGGAAAAGGAGCACAGCCCCTAAAAGCAAAATCTGAAACCTATTCATCAAAAGCATAGAATAAGATGAAGTGTATATTATTGCAAAACAAGTAAGATTCATGAACAAGTTCTTAAAGAGACTGTTTAAAGATATAGGGATTTTATTGCTGAATGAAAACAAATGATAAAATAGTTGGTATAGTTCTCGCGTTAGTCTTCATAACTCTAACAAATACGGCGAAGAGTCAGGGGACGAATCAAGCGGATTCGTTGCGACAATTGCTCAAAAAAGAAACAAACGACACCCTTCGAACCGACCTAAAAACCAAAATTTCCAGAGTTTATTGGTACAATGAACCTCTCCAGGCCCGCAAATGGGGCATCGAGGCATTGAAGGATGCTATGCGGCAAAACTATGCAAAAGGCATTGCGCAGGCAGCTAACGTAACCGGGGTAGCTTACGACATACTGGGCAAACCTGATAGTGCAGTGTATTATTATGATTTAGCCATAAAACAATCGCAAACTCCCCGGCTTTTAGTTACCCAGGCTAGTGCATTGAACAACAAGGGAATGATATATCAATCCCTGGGCCGTTATACAGAAGCCATCGAGCATTATCACAAGGCCTTAGATATATTTACTACGATAAAGAACAAGGCCATGATAGCCAACACTTTCAATAATTTAGGGCTAACGTACGACGAACTTAAGCAATTTGAGAGGGCCGAAGAGTATCACAGAAAAGCCTTAAAAATCAGAAAAGAAATTAACGATTTGCCTGGCACAGCAGCTTCATTAAACAATCTGGCACTTATTTTTCAAGAAAAGTGTGAATACAACGAGTCCCTCAAATACCTTTTTGAAGCGGAAGAAATTCGGAAAAAACAAAAGGATCATTATGGGCTTGGCATTGTGTATAACAATATAGCTGAAATTTATGCTTTATTAAAAAATTATCCAAACGTTATTAAGTTTTCCCGCAGGTCGCTTCAAGAACGGAAGTTAGCTGGAGATGAGGGGAATAATTCATACACCTACCACAATTTAACCAATGCTTACTTAAAATTGGGCAACCCCAAAATGGCACGCTTATATTTAGATTCAGCCTTTTATGTATTAGGCCCCCAACCGGCGCTGCCGCGCCTAATAAAATCGTGGGAAATGAAAATCGCGTGGCTCAAAGCCACAGGGAAAATGGATAGCTTGGTCAAAGCATATGAAATATATGTATCGTTGAAAGATAGCTTGGAGAAGAACATTCTTGAACAACAAATTGCAACCAGCGAAGCAAATTTTGGCCTTGCTCAGAAAAAAGCTGAAATTCTAAAACTGGAACAAGAAAATAAAATCAAGAATTTAGCTGTAGAAAACGAGCGAGCGCGTCGCAAAAACCAACAGTTATATGGACTATTGCTTTTAGGAGGCCTGCTATCAGTATTTGGAGCCATCGTTGCGCACCTCCGATATAGGAGTAAGGTGAATCTGGAGAAAGAGAAGCGAATGCTACAGGAAAAAGTGTTTATTGAGGTCATGGCAGCCGAAGATCGTGAACGTCAACGAATAGCTATGGAGCTTCATGACGGTTTGGGACAATTACTGTCGGCGGCTTTGCTTCACATTAGAGCTATATCAACCCAAGACCCCACAAAAGACACATCTCCAGCTAAAAATGCAGAAAAAGTAGTTCAAACAGCGGTAGATGAAATGCGCCGTACATCGCGCAACTTGATGCCGGGCGCACTGGTTAGAAAAGGTTTGATCAAAGCTATTGAAGAAATAATTGAAGGAATTCAAGCAAGTGGAAAATACCAGATAAATTTCTACCCTAATGCCCAACTCGAAAAGTTAAACCTACAAACCCAGCATACTATATATCGTGTAATTCAAGAAACCCTCAATAACATCATTAAACATGCCAATGCCGATATAATTGATATAGAAATTGCAGAAAACAATAATCATTTGACTTTGGTAATTAAAGATAATGGCTCTACCAAAGCCATGCCCAATTTGCAGCAAGGTCAAGGAATTGGCATGATTAGTATTGCCCGTAGAATTGAACTTTTAAAGGGTAAATATGCATTTACGAAAAACCATAAAGAAGGCAATATATTTAGTTTAGAATTTAAACTCCAGGAAGCATGACGGCAGAAGAAATTTCGAAATCAGCCAAAGTACTTATCGCCGACGATCACAAATTATTTAGCGAGGGATTGGCTGCCTTGGTGCAACAAATTGAAAATATTGAAATTATTGGTTTAGCTTCGAATGGCCAGGAAGCTTTAGATCTATTGCAGCTACAATCTGTCGATCTGCTGCTTACCGATATTCACATGCCGGGAATGAATGGTATTGAATTGGTAAAACAGGTAAAAATGCACTTTCCTGAGGTGAAGATTTTAGTCATTAGTATGTATCAGGATCCTGATATGGTTGAAGCAGTTTTCGACGTAAATGCTGAAGGTTATATTTTAAAAGATGCATCCAGAGAAGAGTTTGTTAAAGCCATCACCCGACTTCTCGACAACGGCACATATTACAGCAGTGCAGTCATGGAAAAATTGCTGCGCAAATCTATTCAACAAAAACGTTCTTCTCAGCCAATTGTCAACCTCTCTCCGCGCGAAACAGAGATTTTACGATTAATTATGCAAGAATACTCCAGTGAAGAGATAGCAGAAAAACTCTTTATCAGTAAACGAACTGTTGACACACACAGAAAAAACATCTTGCAGAAAACTCATTCATCCACCCTGGTGGGTCTCATAAAATATGCCTATCAAAATAATATCATTTAATTCCATCGATCGATAAATACCTATTGATACGGATTTTAAACCCCTATAACTCCGGATATTTTTGCAGGTAATGCTTACATATTTTTGGGCATCAAATCCCAACATATATGAACAATCTAGCAACTAACCGTGCATTATCCAGAAGAGAGATAGAAATCATTAAGCTCATAGCCAATGAATATTCATCGGCAGAAATTGCTGCCCATCTGAATTTAAGCATTAGGACGATCGAAACTTATCGAAAAAGAATTATTCGTAAAACGGGTATATCCAATCCTATTGGCCTTTTTAAATATGCCGTAAAACAAGGGTGGGTACAGGGTTATTTTTCTACAGGATTTGCAGGCTGAAGAAAAAATACCAAATAGTACTTAATAACAATACCTAATTCTACGCATAATCTTAATTGCTCTCCCAAAATAACTTTGCGAAATCAATTAACACAAACACTTATGAAAAAATACAAGTGCGTATTCTATGTGTCGATACTGGCATCCTTTTTACTTATGGGATGTTCAAAGGAAGACAATGGTAATGGCAATACCAACCCCACCAATAATCCAGGTGGAGTATCAGTGCCCGATGGCAAGGGAGTATTGGCCGCTGTTAAAACTGTAACATTTACTGAAGTCCCTGGTTATGGCGTAACTGAAGTGGTATTCAACACCGGCACTGCAGCTTTCTGGGAATCCTCGCCAACGAGCTTCGTAAATGCAGGAGATGTTTCTTTAAACGACGTTGCTCTCACCTTTCAGGCCGAATCAAAAGTTTATATTCCCAATGCTACTGCCATTATTGAATTGCCCCCAATAGTATGGAAAGTTACGGGGGGGAATGGTATTCCTGGGTTTACCAAAGAAATCACCTCAGGATTTCCCGACTTTACAGGTACCTTACCAGGTACAGTTTCAGCTAATGAAGACTTAGTAATTTCTCTTTCAGGCAAAGTGTCCAATGCTGATTCCGTTTTCGTAGGTGTTTTTGGAGATACCAAATCGAAATGGCAGATGGTATCGAAAAATACCGCAAGTGTAACTTTTTCTAAATCAGATCTTTCAAGCCTGGGTACCATTCGACAGGTGCAGGTTACTCCCATAAAATACCTTCCCGAAACCATCAATGGGAACAAATTCTGGTTTGTTCTGGAAGAAGGTAATACCCGAACTTACAATCTCATGCCATAATTAAAAAATCATCTTCATGTAAAAACCTAAAAAGCGGATGCCGAAAAGCTTCAAAAGAGTAGGCACATCAACTCAAAAACCCAACACAAATGAGAAACGTTTCAATTATTCTTGTTGCCCTATTGTTTAGCTTTGCAGGACTGAGTCTTCAGGCCCAAAATGTACAGCTCGGAGTATTTGGTGGCTTTGCAACGCAAGTTAAAGCTCCAGCTGCAGGAATTAAAGTGAATTACGGAATTAAAGACAATGTACGTACTTCGGCCAGTGCTGCTTACTTTTTTAAATCAGAGGCTACGTATTTTGAAGTAAATGCCGATGCCAACTATCTCATCGGAGAAGCCGATGGTTTTTCCTTTTACCCTCTGGCGGGCGTCAATTATTTTATTTCTAGCGTCTCGGGCGG
>CALJNV010000084.1 GCA_937981455.1 uncultured Bacteroidales bacterium
CCCCGGGTATTTTTTGATGAGTCTTTCGGGCGTCTGTTGAGCATAAATTTTTATTCATGATAGATTTCAAAAAAAATATAAATTTAATTGTATTCGACTGGGGCAATACGCTTATGCGCGATTATCCTGATCTTTCAGGGCCTATGTATTTATGGGACTATGTGGAATGTATTGAAGGCGCTCCCCAAATCCTTGATTATCTCAACGGTAAATATAAACTTTGCATTGCCACCAGTGCAGGGGTTAGCGATACATCTGCCATGCGCAAAGCACTTGCCAGGGTTGGGATTGAACATTATTTTAACGGTTTTTTCTCTTCGAAAGAACTGGGAGTTGCCAAACCTGACCCTAAGTTTTTCCTGAAAATTTGCCGTGAAATGCAAGAAACGCCTAATAAAACCTTGATGATTGGTAACGATTATCAAAAAGACATTTGCGGAGCTCACCAGGCGGGCTTGCATACACTTTTCTTTGAAGAAGAGTATACCGAAAAAGAATTAACAGAAGGAACATTGGCATGTGCTGAAGGGGTGATTCATCATCTTATAGAATTGAAAAATTTGCTTTAAAATGTTGATTGTCAATAAAAAATTATTATTGTGGGCCTTTTGGGTAATTCCTGGAATTTTAATAGCTCAAAGGGAAGCATTTATCAGTCCTTTGACGCGCCCTCTGCGTTTATCAGGGACCTTTGGCGAATTGCGACCCGATCATTTTCATTCAGGAATTGATATAAAAACCAACCAAGAGGAAGGATGGCCGGTTTTGGCCATTGCTGATGGCTTTATCTCGCGAATTGCTATTTCTCCAACAGGTTATGGAAAGGCTCTTTATATTGACCATCCCGATGGATACACCAGTGTTTATGCACATTTGCAGCGAATGAATGGAGAAATTCAGAATTATGTTACTCGACAACAGTATGCATCGCATTCCTTTAAAATTGACATCACTCTTCAACCAGGTGAGCTTATTGTTAAAAAAGGTGATACAATTGCTTTTTCTGGCAATACGGGTTCCTCGGGGGGGCCTCATTTACATTTCGAAATTAGAGACAGTCGAACGCAGCAGGCCCTCGACCCTCTGGAATTTGGGTTTTATGTAAAAGATTGGATACGTCCCACCCTTAATTTTATAAAAGTTTATCCTGAGGGGGAAGGCTCATGGGTGGAGAATTCTATGGAACCTCTAATTTTTTATCTGGCTGGGTGGGGACCTCATTACCGCCTTCGTGACAAAGATACCCTTTACATTGCTGGAAGAGCCTGGTTTGGAATTTCGGCGCATGATCTTTTGGTTGACGAACCCAATAAAAACGGGGTCAAGTCTGTTCAAATGTTCATAGATTCTGCGGAGGTTTTTTCTGTGTCTTTCCATCGTCTATCCTTCGATAAAAGTCGTTATATCAATTCATTCTGCGATTACTTAGAGTTTTATCAGACCGGTCGTTGGGTGATGCAAACTCGCTTGAGTCCATGCAACGAACTTGATATTTATAACACATTGAAAGATAGAGGTATATATAGTTTTGAGGCGGGCAAAATTTATAAAGTTTATTTTGTGGTTCAGGACTACTTTAAGAATGAATCGGTATTGCGTTTTACGGTGAAAGGAATAAAAACCCTGAATGCACCATTTGTTTTAAATCGAAATTTGCGCAAGCAATTTACGTGCGATCAAACGGCGCATTTCGATACCTCAGGATTTAGTTTCGAAGCCCCTGCCAGGGCTTTTTACGACACCGTCCAATTTCATTATCAGAGAATCGCCTCACCACCAGCTTTTTATTCTGATTTTCATAAAGTCCATTACCCTACTACTCCTATTCATAAGCCTTGTAAAATTGCTCTTGCAGCTGAACGCCTCCCAGCTCGTTTAAAAAGTAAAGCTTTAATTGTAAGAGTCAATGAGAGAGGAAAGCCCATCGCTGCGGGCGGTACATGGAAACAGGATCAATTGACCACTACCATCCGATCCTTCGGTACCTATTCAGTTTTGGCTGATACACTTGCACCCGTTATTCGTTGGATTTATCCCGGGCCAAATAAAATTCTTCAAGGTAAAAATCTTCTCAGGGTGAAAATATCTGATGACCTCAGCGGCGTCTCTTTCTATGAAGCAACGCTCAATGGAAATTGGATACTCATGGAATATGATGCGAAAAATAATTTGCTGACATACCGCCCTGATGAATGGATTAAAGAGGGTGATAATATCCTGAAAATTCATGTACGGGATGGGGTAGGAAACAATTCTTTCATGGAATATAAGCTGAAGTATAAACCATGAAGAAGTTTTTAATTTTTTTCTTTGCATCGTGGGGCACATTCTTTGGTGTAAAAGGGGGGACTTTCGATACGCTATGGTTACGCTTTGTGCCTGGAAAAAATGCAGCTCAAATCCCAGCCAATCGAATCGTTGGCGAATTAGCCAGAGAAAATGGATATTTACTCAAAATATTTAAATTGGGTTATGTCTTCGAAAATTCCATGGAATGTGAACCCCAAAATAGTTTAAAGGTTTTAAGACTGAAACCCGCGGGAATTACCGGCCCTGCCGTTTATCTGGACTATCCTTTAAATCATATCCTTTCACCTACCAGCTTTAGACTTCGGGTTGAGGTAAAGGGATATGGCACAGTTTTATTAGATACAAAAATATCTTGGCCAGTTGATAGTGTTCGTGAAATCAGTGTACCGGTGCATAATTGTTCAGATACACTGATATTTTTCCTTTCTGAACCTAATTTCACCGATGAACAGGTAGAAAGCCTTAAAACGTCTATGTATGATATCAGAACTTATAAAGCTGTACATTATGCATTGCAGAAAAGTTTGGATTTAGCGCAACAATACGATTACCGGGATACCACTTGCA
This sequence comes from uncultured Bacteroidales bacterium, assembly GCA_937981455.1. Taxonomy (GTDB): domain Bacteria; phylum Bacteroidota; class Bacteroidia; order Bacteroidales; family TTA-H9; genus UBA2030. The sequence goes on from CALJNV010000084.1 coordinate 2,878, forward strand.
TGGGATGTCTTATTGCCTCGGCTGTCGAGCTGGCCAGGGTGCGTAATATACTGGCCCATTTTGTTGATAGTTTATCTTTACCCCTTTCTAACCACGATCCAGCGAAAGTCATAGAAGGCTTACGAATTCTCTCTGGAGAGGTCTACAGGCGGAATTTATTTCTTCATCGACACAGAGGTCATTATTTTCATGAGGCTGCTTCAACAAGCAAGCTCTCAGCAAGTTTTATCTCCGATTGGATTCAATCGGATGCTTTTTTGAATCCCCTTTACGGTCATGTAATTAAACGCTTGTCCTCTGTCTCTGGTGGCTTTAGGGAAAATCTGATAGATTTATTAAATCAGTGCATGCCGGAAGTGCCTGGGCAGTGGCGTGATGAATACGCTAAATCTCTCTCTCAATTGCTGCTGCAAAAGAGTGAAGAGTTTATTGCAGAAGGATTGTATGACCAGGCTTTTTTATTAGCGGCCGATGCAAAAGAAATTCTCAGAATGGTAGGGCATTACGACGAAGCTGATCTGGTTGAATCACGCATGCAGGTACCCTTGCAAGGACTTTATCATGCATTGCTACGTGTGGCTTCCGACGCTGTCCACAATGGCCAATTAAGCATGGGAGAAGAGTATATACAAAAGGCACTTTCATTTAGGTTAAAATACCGTGCTCTGCTCCAGGGTCGGGGATCTGACGCAGAAGTTTACGGGCATTTTGCCGATGCATGTCTTGAGAAGGTCATTCTTTTACATAATTTGGGCCGAGATGAAGAGGCTATACCTTATCTTCTCAAGGCATACGAATATGCAGGGCGCTTAACAGTATATCTAAAGCATCCACAATTAGATCAGTTGCGTAGCAAGGTACTGCAAACGAGCTATGGTCACATAATCCGTAAAGCTCAGGCAGCGCTCAAGGTTACAGATTATCCCTCAGCCGAGAGCCTGCTGGAGCAATGGATGAACTTAAAAAATTCTTGGGGGGCCCGGTTGCTTCCATCTCGCGCCGAAGATTCGGTTTTGAAGATCTACCGCGTGGTAAAATTATACAATGCGTTGGCAGAGGTACAAACAAAATTAAGAAGTAATCCCTCTGATAGTTTGTGGGTAAACGCTTATAAATTGCTGTCGGAAATTGAGATATTAGAACTTCAAGATGAACCGGATTTCTGTCAATTAATAAAGGAAACAGGCTATTTGTTTTTCGATGCTTGCATGAGGGAAGTTGGAAGTCATTTGTGGGATTTCAAGTTTCCGGAAGCAGTCAAAAAATTAATCAGTGCGGATAGTGTGGCTCGCCGTTGGTATATTTCTGATTGTGAAAATATTAATCAAACTATCGAAGACACTCGCCGGCGAATTGAAAGGCAAAGAACCGTGTATGCTGCATACCAATACGATAAATATTTTTACAGAGCACAGAGTGCTTTTGAATCTCGGTCATTTTTAATCGGCCAAGCTATGGCTGATTCAGCCTTTCAATGGGCTCGATATGGAACAGATCTCCAACCCTTACATTTCATTCTTGAAAAATATTCTTCAGCCATCTGTTACGAAAAGGTTTTGCAACGGCTCGAGTATTTTTATGCTCTTCAACTGGCCGACTCCATGGAATACCTTCGTCAGCGACTCTATACCTTATTTCAAGGCGATACGGCTTTGCAAAATTTATTTTCCCGACCCGATACAATATGGCTGATGAAATTCAAGCCTCGAGAGTGGTTGTTTAATTTTTATTTCAACCAGTTGATGATGAAAGGCAAACCTGAGGATGTGCTTTTTTATATGGAACAGCTTAGACTTAATGGGCTTAGGGAAGAAATTTTTGAAAAGTGGCAGCAAAAAATAGCCCGGGACATGGCCGATAAAGATGTGTGGATAAAAACCTCAGATGAGATTTACAACCGCTTGTATGAGCTGGCACCCGACGTTGTGTGGTATAAAGTGTTTCGCAAAACATATCTCTGGCGGCGTCTTTCCATATTTCAACGATTATTCGATTAGTTCCTTGTTTGTCGAATCTTTCCAAGGTTTTATAAATTTGGTAGAGATTAATTTTAAGGTTACATAAAAGCCTATGAAGTTCATTAAACTTCTTTTATTATTGATTTTTGTTGAATTGATTTTGAACCTCGACGCTCAAGAATGGTCTGTACCTGAGGGATCAGATAGGACCTTTTTGGGTGGGCTCTGCTTGCACATCGATTCCATGAAGGCTTCTTATATGGTTGGAACTTATTATTCTTTTGCTTCGCGTGCTTTTGAAGGATATGGCAATTATGAAGCGTCAAAAAATTTTTCGGAGTACCGCAGGCAAGGACTCTGGCTGAGAACCGATTATCACCTGATCGATCATTTTACCTTAGGAATGATTATTCCCTATTATACCTCTTCCATCAAACTGAGCAACAATTCCAATAAAACCTATTTTCAGCGTGGGATTTCTGAAATACGCCTGAGGATGGGGTATAATAACAAATGGAAGGGAGTAAATGTATATGCAGGTTTATCGACAGGGCTACCTGTTCAAGAGGGGCGTCAATCTATGACCAGCCCAGAAATCCCTATAGGAAACGATGCCTATTGGAATGTGGGATTGGAAGCAGGTCTCAGCCTGACGAATGAAAAAGGGATTGGTGTAATGCTTCATGCAAGTATCGTGGCAAGAATGGCACAGTCGGGTTATGTGGTTTGGAGTGATACGTTAAGCGAAATCTTAGGGATTTCATATTCCTCTATCCAAGCTACCATCGACCGTAGAGATTATGTTACCGCAACGGCTGCAATGCACATCCCATGGGGTGCTTATCAGTTGTTAGCAGGTTATACATTTTACTATGAATGGCCCGATTATGCTCACAATCTAGCCCCCATGCAAACACCTGCAATATATGCCTGGGTAAAGCAAATCATGGGAGCTGATGCCTATTTGCATGCATTATCAGCAGGAATTCTCACTTATTGGGGGCCTTTTCAAATCGGTTTTTTGGGAAAAGCATATGTCATTGGTAAAGGCGCCATAGCAGAAAATTCTTTATCTTTGATGTTTAGATATACTTTAAAAACACCTCAATAGTTATTTGTATGAACTTGTTACTTATAAGTAATTCAACCAATTACGGTGAATCGTATTTATCCTGGCCCAGGCCTTACATCAGCGATTTCGCCAAAAAACATGCATTTCGTAGGGTTTTATTTATTCCCTATGCCGGCATCTCTCTTTCGCAAGAAGGCCTTGAAAAATCTTACGACTTATACGCTGAACGGGTGAAATCAGTATTTGCAGAACTGGGATTAGAAATAGAAAGTATTCATCGAAAGAATAACGCGCTCAAGGCAATTTTTGAAGCTCAAGCTATTGCTGTAGGTGGGGGAAATACTTTCCATTTGGTATATCAGATGCAAAGGCAGGGTCTCATGCAGGCCGTTCGTGAAAGGGTAAAAGGTGGATTGCCATATATAGGATGGAGCGCCGGCAGCAACGTGGCTTGCCCCACACTGATGACTACCAACGATATGCCTATCATTCAGCCCATTAGTTTTGAATGTATGGGGTTGATTCCTTTTCAGATCAATCCCCATTATTTAGATAAAAATCCAGAAGGCCATGGGGGTGAAACCCGCGAAGCTCGTATAGAAGAATTTTTAGTTCTAAATCCAAGCCTGGCGGTGACAGGTTTGCGTGAAGGAACTTTACTTGAGATTTCCTGCCATGGGATGGAACTTAAAGGGCAGCGGTCCATGCGCCTTTTCAGAGCAGGTTATCCACCTCAGGAATATGAACCGGGGTCTGACCTCTCGTTTTTGTTGAAGATGTGAATAAGTATCTCATCGATTTCTTTCATTCTGTCCTCAACGGGATGGATAACATTGGTTATCTACTCAAATTTCCCAACGTTATTTTGTTTCTTCGTAATAGGTGGTTTGGATTAGTGATGGAGGTTTAATTTAGCAGGGACTGAATCCACCCAAATGTAACTATCTAATAAAAAAAATCAATTTGTTAGGAGTATTGTGTGATAATAATTCAGAGGATAAAGACCTAACAACGAATTACTTACCTCTGCCCTGTAATACGATCATGATCGTGTAAACCAGTATTTTAATATCTGTGGCAATGGACATATTTTCGAGGTATATTAAGTCAAATTTAGCTCTTTCTATCATTTGATCCACATTTTCGGCGTAGCCGTATTTTACCTGACCCCATGAAGTTATACCCGGTTTTACTTTTTGTAAGAGCTTATAGTGCGGCATTCGTTCAACAATTTGGTCGATATAATATTGTCGTTCTGGCCGAGGCCCCACCAACGACATATCACCTTTTAAAACAGTGAAAAATTGGGGGATTTCATCGAGGCGATATTGGCGCATGATTCGCCCCCAAGGAGTAATGCGAGGGTCGCTCTTGCAGGAAAGCTGTGGACCTGTCTTTTCAGCATCAGCATACATAGAGCGAAACTTTATCATCTTGAACTTGCGACCTTGCAAACCCACTCTTTCTTGCCTAAACAATATGGGACCCGGAGATGAACGTTTTACCATTATTGCTGTAAAAATAAATACGGGTGCCAGAATAATAATCGCAATTGCGGAAATAACAATATCCATTATTCTCTTCACAACTTTTTGCCAAGCTGGCATTAAATCGGTAGATACCTCTATAAGAGGAGTATAAATGGAGCTTGTGCGAACAGTTCCCAGCAATATATCTTGCATTACTGGAGCGATTTTAACCACAACGCTGCAGTCTTCAATCTCCGAAATTATCGGCTCAATGGCATTTGCTTCTGAACGCTCGAAAGCAATAATCACTTCTTCTACCTTGTATTCTTCGATAATGCGCTTAAGATCTTTATAATTGCCTAGATGTGGAAGATGAGCCTGGAGTAGGTTTTCTTCAACAACTCCAGCATCTACGTATCCTACAAATTTATTACCCGGAGACAGTGGCTGATTTTCAATATCTTGAAATATTCTCAGGGCATTGCCATTGCAACCTATGAGTACAGTATTAAAACCAATGATTCGGCGATGAATTTTATGATTTGTAATGGTCGTGATAATGAAACGGGCAAGGTAAGTGAAGGAAAAATGGAGACTCAAGAGGACCAGAAATGACTGGTAATATGACTTATAAGACCGAATAACATCGTCGAGTAATAAAGTGAAAAAGATGATGAGAACACCAATAGCTGTGGTAGCCAAGGTTTGTCCCAATTCTTTAAGACGTGATTTTCGATAAATACGCCTATAGTAGCCAGCAATGGCATATAGGCCCACCCACAAAAAAGGTAATCCTAAAACCCCGTAATAAAAATTACGGTCGCGTAAAATAGCTGATACTTTTTCATCAAACCAAGGGTCCACATAATATTTCCGATATAGGAAAAAAAGGGCCCATGCAGTTGCTGCTGTTAAATAATCGGCAGCCAAATATTTTGCGATTTGTAGATTTTTATTCATTTTCCCGAGTTTTTATCCAGATATAACAGTTTTAAATTGTCCATCCAGATAATTCCTTCTTCCCGATTTTCATCGAGCATGGCCCCTATAAAAATGCGAAACTTAAGACCTGAAATGGTATTGCTCACATTGGGTGTAAGATTGATGTATATCTTGTTCCATTTGTCAGTAGGGGAAAGATTAAGAATAGGGGATTGAATGAGATTGTCTGCGCCCAGAGCTATGATGCCTATGGTGAAGGTGTTTGTGCATCGGTAGTTCATCTCCAGAAAAACGGGTGCTCCATTGCGGGGCAGATTAACGGGTTCGCTGCTCCAGGTTTCAAAAGTATTTTTATCTTTACTGAGCACCAACTTTCCACTGTGTTGGCCCTCAAAAGTTTCGTTGATTGCATTTGTCAGCTGGAAATCGGTTTTACTTTTACTTACGGTGTCCAAGGCCAGATTAGCATCTTCAAAGTTTTCAGCCCATACGAATTGTACTTTATCATTGTATGAAGTAAAAAGTGTTTGTTTCCCATTCATGTTTTGCCCATTTACCATGGTGATGGAGCCAGGGGTCAGGTTAATAGTACGGTCGATATCGGTGTACATGGGATAGTAAGACCGAAGCTGCACCATGCCATCGAGTTTGATGCCGGGTTTAATTTTTAAACGGCAAGAGCCTTGATTGAGAATGGGTACAGTGGCTGGTAGTTCAAAGGCGCCAATCAATTGCTCATCAATATATACCCATGCGTCGGTAATACGGCTCGATGAAGAGCCTTGTGCCGGGCTATCAGTTTTTAAAGCAATGCTATCGACTCGAAGGTATGACGGTACCGTTTGTTCCCCTTCAAACGGATCGCATGAGAAAAGTAAAAACAAAATCAAAAAGCACAGTGTAGTAAATGGTAGAATTTTAAAATTCATTCAAAGCCGCTTTATTGCTGGTTTTAGTTGGCAAACGCACAAGGCAAAGGTTTATTATTCTTTGTTAATAAATTGTTGAAAAGAAAATATAATTTAGAATGTAATTTTATCGATGATCTGCCAGGCTACTTGCAATGCAATCAACCCATCGTGGATGGTTATAGGAGGCTCGTTATCCGTAAGAATGGCTTTGGCAAAACTCTGGAGCTCTGTTTGAATGGCATTGATGGGTTGGATTTCAGGTTTTTTAAATTCAAACTTTTTGGGTGGCTTGCCATTGCCTAAATCCAGAACCATGTCAAAAGGTCCGGCCTCTTGGGGTTCATAGGTTGTAATTTTTACAACTTCCACGTCTTTGTTGAGGAAATCCACAGCAATATATGCATCTCTTTGAAAAAAACGGGTTTTGCGCATGTTTTTCATACTGATTCGTGAGGCCGTGAGATTTGCCACACAACCATTTTCGAATTCAATGCGTGCATTGGCTATATCAGGGGTATCGCTCACTACAGCAACACCACTGGCATGGATTCTTTTTACATTCGACTTTACCAGGCTCAAAACAATATCAATGTCATGAATCATTAGATCCAGCACAACCGGGACATCGGTTCCTCTGGGATTGAATTGAGCCAGGCGATGTGCTTCGATAAACATAGGGCGGTTCAAATATGTGCTTGCAGCCAGAAATGCGGGATTGAAACGCTCAACATGACCCACTTGCACTTTAACCCTTGCTTCGAGTGCTATTTTCATCAATTCCCGGGCTTCTGCTGGGGTAGCTACTACTGGTTTTTCAATAAAAACATGACGGGCTTCCCGAAGTGCCAAAGAAGCACAGTGAAAGTGTTCTACTGTGGGAGTTACTATATCCACCACATCTACCGACTTCACCAATTCTTCAATACTTGTGAAAGCCGGTATGTTAAATTCGCTGCTGATGTGTTCCTTAATTTCTGAATCGGGATCATAGAATCCTATTAATTCATAATCATTGATATCTTTGATACATTTCAGGTGTATTTTCCCTAAATGCCCTGCACCTAAGACCCCAATTTTGAGCTTATGTTCCATTTTTCTTTCTTTCCAAAAAACGGTGCAAACCTATCCAAATTTAACCATTGAAGCAAACCTTATTTGTCGGGGGACATAGCATTTTGGTAAATTCGCAGCCGTAAAAAAAGAAGTAATGGTCATCCATAAATTCGAAGATAATTATCGCCACAAAGGCCTTCGGCGTAAGTTAGTTGAAGAGATTCGAAGCAAAGGAATTCGTTCTGAGGCTGTTTTAAAAGCTATGGATGAAGTACCCCGCCATTGGTTTCTCGATCCGGCTTTTCTGGAGTTTGCCTATCAGGATAAGCCTTTTCCTATTGGATGCGATCAGACCATTTCTCAACCCTATACAGTAGCTTTTCAAACCGAGCTACTCGATGTAAAACCCTTTCATAAAGTGCTTGAAATTGGCACTGGCAGCGGATATCAAGCTTGCATTTTGACCAAGCTGGGCGCCAGGGTTTACAGCATCGAACGACAAAAAAAGCTCTTCGATCGCACGAAAGAGTTCCTTCAAAAAGCAGGCTTTCGCAACATAAAAGTTTTTTATGGCGATGGATATCTTGGTTTACCTACTTATGCTCCTTTCGACAGAATAATAATTACAGCTGCAGCTCCTGAAATTCCTATGGCGCTTGCCCAACAGCTCAAGCCCGGGGGTAAAATGGTTTTACCTTTAGGCAAGCCTGGTCTTCAATATATGACCCAAATTACAAAGGATGAAGAAGGCCATCTGCATACAGAACAGCATGGAAGTTTTGTCTTCGTGCCTATGCTCCCTGATAAGGCCAATGGGGACTAATTGGCATATTTTCTTATGTCGTTTTCTGTTATGGTGTTGTCGCAGAGTATGGCCAGTCGTTCTATCATATTGCGTAGCTCCCTGATATTACCGGTCCATTTCAGATGCTTCAGTGCTTCCATTGCCTCAGGTGTAAAGCCAAGAGGTTGCTTACCCATCTCTGCTGATATGAGTTCCATAAAGTGTTGGGCCAGTAATGGAATGTCTTCTTTGCGTTCAGTCAATGAGGGTACCCTGATAATGATAACTCCGATTCGGTGATAGAGGTCTTCCCTGAAGTTTCCCTTTTCTATTTCTGCCTTGAGGTCTTTGTTTGTGGCTGCAATAACACGCACATCGACCGGAATTTCCTTTTCGCCACCTACACGGGTTATTTTGTTTTCTTGCAAAGCTCTTAGAACTTTGGCCTGGGCTGAAAGACTCATATCTCCAATTTCATCGAGAAATAGTGTACCTCCGTGAGCAAGCTCAAAGTCGCCTTTCCTTTGCTTTATAGCCGAGGTAAATGATCCTTTTTCGTGACCAAAAAGCTGACTTTCAATAAGCTCTGATGGAATGGCCGCACAGTTCACCTCTACAAATGGACCATGTGCTCTGGGGCTATTGTCGTGAAGAGCCCTGGCAATCAATTCTTTTCCTGTTCCATTTTCTCCAGTAATAAGTACGCGAGCGTTGGTAGGCGCTACTTTCTCAACCATGCGAAGAATTTCTTTCAAGGCTTCTGATTCCCCTATAATTTCATTGTATTTAAATACTTTTTTGCGTAACATCTGACTCTCGCTCAGTAACCTTCCTTTGTCCAGAGCATTGCGTAAAGTTATCAGTAATCGATTAAGATCCAGGGGTTTCGAAATATAATCGTAGGCCCCTTTTCGGATGGCTTCCACCGCTGTGTCTATATTTCCATGCCCCGATATCATTACTACCTGTGCCTCGCTTACCTCTTTAATTTTTTCTAATAGCTCTATGCCATCCATACCGGGCATTTTTATATCGCATAACACCACATCGAATACTGTGGATTGCATTTTTTCAAGCGCTTCCAATGCATTGGACGCTTCCTCAACTTCATATTTTTCATAGCTAAGAATATCCCTTAACGTATTACGAATAGCCTTTTCATCGTCAACCACAAGTATTCGTGCCATATTTGTTGTATTAAATGCTATGCAAACTTAGAATATTACCTGTAATTGTTCACTTTCTTTGCATCATCTTCAGTCGTGGATCGTATTTTTTGTTAAAATTTTTAGAATAAGTCATTGATAATGTGGAGAATATATAAAATTTTCGCCTTTTTGTGAAAAAAAGTCTTGAATATTAGGAAAATAGTGTAATTTTGCGCAGTAAAAATCTGCCCGAGGCAGAAAGTAACAGGGGAATCATTTTCCCCTGTTTTGTTATGTAAAAATCAAAATAATACCCGTGTTAGATAATTTTAAACTACTCGAAATTATTGATAGCTACCTTGAGGGAACTCCTTTTTTTCTGGTAGAGCTTAAAGTAAAACCAGGAAATCGTATTCTCGTTTTTATTGATGGAGATCAAGGGGTTACTATTGATGATTGCGTGAATTTAAGTAGGTATATTGAATCGAAGCTTGATCGCAATTTAGAAGATTATGCATTAGAGGTTTCATCTGCTGGCGCCGATGCCCCGCTGAAACTCAAAAGGCAATATCCCAAGCATGTGGGAAGAACGCTTCGATTGAAACTTAGGGATAATGTGGAAATAAAAGGTGAACTTGTTGAAGTTAAGGATAATGGATTAATTATTCGAACTACTGAAAAACAAAATGCCTTAAAAGGCCAAAAGAAAACTTTAACCATTGAAAAGGAATTTCCTTTTGATGTAATTTTGGAAGCCCGTATAGAATTGTCTTTTAAGTGAGTAGGTTAAAAAAATAATAAAACATATAAGGTAAATCATGAGCAGCAACTCCGACAACATTAATCTAATTGCAGCTTTTGCCGAATTCAAAGAATTCAAAAACATTGATCGCGAAATTTTGATGCGCATTCTGATAGATGTATTTAGGCATGCCATCATTAAAAAATTTGGAACGGATGAAAATTTCGACGTCATTGTAAACCCTGACAAAGGAGATGTGGAAATTTTTCGGTGGCGAACCATTGTAGAAGACGGGCAGGTAGTGGATCCAAATAAGGAAATAGCATACTCCGAGGCCCTTCGTATAGAACCCGATTTTGAAATTGGAGAGCATCTCTCTGAAGAAATCAAGCTTTCAGATTTTGGCCGCAGGGAAATTCTCACCATCAGGCAAAATTTGAATAGTAAAGTTCAAGAATACGAAAAAGATAGTATCTACAGGAAATACAAAGATCATGTTGGAGACCTTGTTACAGGCGAAGTACATCAGGTTTTTAAGAAAGAAATTTTAGTGCTCGACGACGAAGGCATAGAGCTTATATTGCCTAAGGCCGAGATGATCCCCTCTGATCATTATCGGAAGGGAGATTCCCTAAGGGCGGTTATTTTACGGGTAAATATGGTAAATAACAAGCCCGAAATCATCCTATCACGTTCAGCACCCGAATTTTTGGAGCGCTTGCTCGAGCTCGAAGTACCTGAGATTTATGATGGTTTGATAACCATTCGTAAAATTGTACGCGTACCGGGCGAAAGGGCTAAAGTAGCTGTAGAATCCTACGACGATAGAATAGATCCTGTGGGTGCCTGTGTAGGAATGAAAGGTTCACGAATTCACAGCATTGTAAGGGAGCTTCGCAACGAAAATATCGATGTTATTCCCTGGTCTAATAATCCAGAACTCTTCATCAAACGTGCTTTAAACCCTGCCAAAGTCAGTGATATTAAAATTGACGAGGGGCATAAGCGCGCTGAGGTGTATATGAAACCAGACCAGGTCGCCCTGGCCATTGGCAAAGGAGGACACAACATCAAGTTGGCTGGTATGCTTACAGGCTACGAAATTGATGTTTATAGAGATAGCGAAGAAGAATATCTGGATGATGTGGAACTGCAAGAATTCTCTGATGAAATCGACCAGTGGATTATTGACATCTTAAAATCAGTAGGTTTAGACACAGCTCGCAGCGTGCTGAATCTAAGTGTGGAAGAGCTCGTAAAACGTACCGATCTTGAAGAAGAAACCATCAATGAAATCCGGCGAATTTTACAAGCCGAGTTTGAATAAAAAATGGCTGTATGGGTATAGCATTTTGATGTATCGAAACCACAAACTTCTTCCTCAGAGATTTTTCATTATAGATTAAATTTGCAAAAAAATCAGGACGTCCGAAAAAAATTTATATGACAGAAGAAAAGACACATAAACGACTTGCTAAAATAGCCGCTGAGATTAATGTAAGCTGGCAGCGGATAGTTGAAGACCTTGACAAAAAGGGATACAAGGTCGAAAACTCTCCGAATGTCAAAATATCTCCTGATATTCAGGATGTTATTCTAAGAATTTATGAGAAAGACCGCCAAACGAAGCAAGAAGCTGAAAAAGCTTATCTACCGGGTAAAAAAGGTTCGGCAACTGAGAAAAAAGATATAGTTAAACCTACACACGATGCTGAAAAGACCGAGAAACCGGTAAAGGAAGAAGTCCTAATTATAGATACCACACTCTCACCTGATACTTCGGTTAAAAAAGAAGAAGAACCTATAGAATCACAACCTATCATTAAAGGGCCTAAAATTATAGGAAAACTTGAAAATATACCCGGAGAGTCCAAAC
>CALJNV010000085.1 GCA_937981455.1 uncultured Bacteroidales bacterium
AAAATTTGGCCACAGCTAGCTTTACGTTTTAAAAATGCGCCTGAATCGGTGATGTTTGAGATATTAAATGAACCCCACGACATCCCAGCGGCTCAGTGGTATACGATTCAACAGGAAGTAGTAGATACCCTCCGTAAAATCGATTCCATGCGTTGGTTGGTTGTTACAGGGGCTGATTGGGGTGGAGTGGCCGGCTTACTCAATCTTGCACCTTTACCCTATCAGCGCTTGCTGTACTCTTTCCATTTTTATGAACCTTTCATTTTTACTCACCAGGGCGCTTCATGGACCTATCCTTCGTTGGCACCTTTAGCTGCTGTCCCCTGGCCTTACGATGCCCTTCGTATGCCTTCATGTCCGCCTGAACTGAGAAACACCTGGGTGGAATATGAACTTACTATAGGCTACCCAAACACCGGAACCCTGGCTTTCCTTTACAATACCCTTCAACAGGTAAAACAGTTTGCCACAAGCAACCACGTGCCAGTTTTTTGCGGTGAAATGGGGGTTTTTATGAATCAATCGCCTGCAGCCGATCGCGTAAATTGGTACAGGGAAGTGTCTCAATATTTACAGTCGCTGCAGATACCTTTTACTTTATGGGATTATCAAGGAGGGTTTGGCCTGTTTAACAAAGGCTCTAATGAGGTTTTTGAGTACGATCTGAACCGCACTCTTTGTGAGGCCCTCAATTTGACTCTGCCTCCCTATCAAGTTTTTCTCTTAAAACCGGATACTACAGGCTTCATTCTCTACGACGATTTTTTTGGAGAAGGGGTTCGTTTTGGCTCAGTTCCAGGAGGTATTGCAGATATGAGGGAAATGCAGGCCCACCAAGGTACATATTGTATCTATTTGACCCAAACTCCGCAATATGGAGCCCTGGATTTCGATTTTACTTTCAATAAAGATCTTTCTCTTCTGTATGCCTCCAGCCTGCTCGATTTTTGGTTTAAGTGCAGCGCCCCCGATGCTTCAATTGTTTTACGCTTTGTGGATACCAAAACACAAGACCCCAATGATCATCCCTGGCGGATGGATTACACCCTCAAGTCAACCCCTCAGGCTCCTTTTGATGGCCAATGGCATCATGTAGCTATACCTCTACAGCACTTTATCGATGCAGGTTCATGGGACCAATCATGGTTTCCACCACAAAACAAATTCGATTGGCGCGCTGTCGATCGTTTTGCCTTGGTGGCTGAACATGAACCCCTAAGCCATAGAGAATTCTATTTCGATGAGTTACAAATTGTAAAAGGCGTTGCAGGAATCTCCCCTCCAAACAATGCGCTCTTCTTCGAGCAACTCAACATTTCCTATCAACCTGCACAAGCGCTCTTGCAGATTTCGTTTAGGGCACATGAACCCTGTGAAGTAGATATCCAAATTTTTGATTTGACAGGGCAACTGTTGGCTTCCCTTTTTCATGGACGGGTTGAACCCGGATTTTTCTTTCGCACAATACCCTGGCCCGATGGGGGCAATATCTTGCATCACGGCGTATATTTGTGTCGCTTTTTGGGGTCTGGTTTTCCGTCCACCCTTAAAATCATAAGATAGTATCAACTTTTTTTTCAAACAAGAATTTTTTAAGCTATGAATCGTGGAGGATTTTCTTGGAATCGTTTTTTGGGGATCTCGCGAGTAAAATATAATATTTCTCGCAAGACGGGCATTCCGCTGACACGCAGCGGGCGGCAGCAGAAAATTGGAAGATGGGTAACGCGGGGATGCATGCCTTTTCTCGTCCTTGGATTCATTGTTCCAGCCTCTGTTTTCTTGCTTCTCCTGTGGATTTTCGCATGAAAACTTCTAAACAGCCAAAGAGGAACGAAAATGCATGAAAAGGCCGGAATGTTTTGAGCCATCCATTGCGTCTGCAGAGAATATCTAATTTAGCAAAAAAATAATATGCAATCGATTCGGGAGATAATAGAGCGCGTGTGGGAGGATCGTTCTCTATTGAAGTCGCATGAAGCTAAAACTGCTGTTGAGGAAGTGATTTCCCTGCTAAATGTAGGCCGTTTGCGTGTAGCTGAACTTACGGTTGAGGGATGGAAAGTAAATGAATGGATAAAAAAAGCGGTCATTTTATATTTTCCCCTGTCGGGTATGGAGGTCAGCGAGGCGGGTCCCTTAGAATTTTACGATAAAATACCCTTAAAAAGAGGATACAGAGAACTGGGGGTAAGAGTGGTACCTCATGCAGTAGCGCGGTATGGTTCATATTTGGCACCGGGTGTAGTAATGATGCCAAGTTATGTAAATATTGGAGCTTTTGTAGACGAAGGCACCATGGTAGATACCTGGGCTACAGTGGGAAGCTGTGCGCAAATAGGTAAAAATGTACATCTAAGTGGTGGCGTAGGAATAGGCGGCGTGCTCGAGCCAGTTCAAGCCCGCCCTGTAATTATTGAAGACGGTTGTTTTATTGGCTCGCGTAGTATTTTAGTAGAGGGCGTCCATGTGGGTCGCGAGGCGGTGATAGGTGCAAATGTAGTTATTACGGGATCCACGCGTGTGATCGATGTTACAGGAACAGAACCTGTAGTTCACCGTGGCTATGTGCCCCCTCGTTCGGTCGTTATCCCTGGCTCTTTCCACAAAGAATTCCCTGCCGGTATGTATCACGTGCCTTGCGCTCTTATTATCGGCCAGCGCAGCCCCTCGACCGACCTCAAGACCTCCCTGAATCAGGCCCTTCGTCAATACGATGTAGCCGTCTAATTCATTTTATGAAAAAAATACTTGTCATACAGACCGCTTCGGCCGGCGATGTAATATTAATGACCCCAATACTTGAAAAATTGCATCGGGTTTGGCCCCAAGCTGATCAATATGTGTTGGTGAAGGCAGGCAACGAATCCCTTTTTCAATCTCATCCCTGGGTGCATGAAGTATGGATGTGGGAAAAAAGTCGCAAGAAATGGCGGAATCTCTTGCAGTTGTTAATCGCCATTCGCAAAGAAAAGTTTGATGCTGTCATTAATTGTCAGCGTTTTACCTCTACGGGTCTGCTGACGGGTTTTTCAGGCGCCCGCGTTCGAGCCGGCTTCTCTTCCAACCCCTTGTCGTTTTTGTTTACACATCGCTATGGCCACCGATTTGATGGCACGCATGAAATTCATAGAAATTTAAGCCTAACCGCATTCGTTGACCCTGCAATAGATTTTAATCCTCGCCTCTATCCCTCCACCACTCATTTTGCTCGAGTAAGTCAGTACAAAACAAACGCCTACATTACACTATCGCCGGCTTCTCTTTGGTTTACCAAACAATTTCCAGAGGAAAAGTGGATTGAATTTATAGCTGCGTTGCCCGAGCAACTGCAAGTCATTTTGTTGGGAGGTGAATCCGACCGCCCATTGTGTGAAAGAATCTTACTTTCGGCAGGTCATAAAAGGGTATTAAACCTGGCAGGGAAACTGAACTTTTTGGAGGCGGCAGCGTTAATAAGAGACGCATTAATGAATTTTGTAAATGATTCGGCTCCTATGCACTTAGCCTCGGCAATGAATGCACCTGTTGCTGCGGTTTTCTGTAGCACAGTGCCTGAGTTCGGCTTCGGTCCGCTTTCCGATAAAAGTTTTATTATTCAAACCCCAGAAAATCTTTCGTGCAGGCCCTGCGGCATTCATGGCCACAAGGCTTGTCCTCAAAAACATTTTCGCTGTGCATCCACTATATGCATAAATCAGCTCCAATCATGCCTACCGACTTAAGTTATACTCCGTTTTTTTACGATGATGTACGCTTAGCAATTGAATCCCTCCGAAAAGGAGGTATCATTCTTTATCCCACCGATACCGTCTGGGGGTTGGGTTGTATGGCTACCCATATCCCTGCTATCAACCGTATCTATCAAATCAAGCAACGCTACGAGAAGAAGAGTTTTATTGTTCTGGTAGACTCGGTGGAAATGCTTGAGCGCTATGTGAATTATGTGCCGCCTGTAGTCCTCGACTTAATGGAGAGTTACCAGAAGCCGCTGACCATTGTTTATCAGGGGGCAAAAAATTTGCCATCCACTTTGGTGGCCAATGATAATACCATTGCCATTCGCATTGTTAAACATCCTTTTTGTCAGGAGGTTATAAAAGCCATCGATGTTCCTCTGGTGAGTACGTCGGCCAATGTAAGTGGTTTTCCACCTGCTTCTACCTACAGTGCCATTAGTGAAGATATTAAATCGAAGGTGGATTATATAGCCATGACAGACCGCGACCGTCTTCATGCCCCCTCGCCTTCTACAATAATTCGTATTTTACCTTCGGGCGATTTCGAAACACTTAGAGATTAATTCCCTGGCTTTTCCTCTAGTTCAATCCATCGAAGCGTTTTATCTTCAATCAGTTTCTCTAATTCTGCAAAACGTTTGGCCAGGCCTTCCAGCTTTTCATGGTCTTCCCCTGCTTCGGACATGAGGTTGGGAGTTTGAGCCTTCTCGAGCTCCAATGCAGCAATTTCGGCTTCCAGGCTTTCTTTTTCTTTTTGCTCTTTGTAGCTCAGGCGTGTAGAGGGTTTTCGTTCTCTAGGGTCGGATTGGGTCTGCGTTTTGTCGGTATGCTTTTCTTCCCTGGGAGCTTTCGAAGACCTTTTGTGTAAATAATCGCTGTAATTACCTGGATAATCGGCAATTTTTCCATCACCTTCCAGTACAAAAAGATGATCTATCACTCTGTCGAGGAAAAACCGGTCGTGGGAGACCACAAGAACGCAGCCCTGATAATTCTCTAAAAATTCTTCTAATCTTTGGAGGGTGTAAATGTCGAGATCGTTGGTAGGTTCGTCCAATATCAAAAAATTGGGATTTCGCATAAGCGTGATCAGAAGATACAGCTTTCGCTTTTCTCCCCCGCTGAGTGTAGAGTACCACGCATATTGTGATGCATAGGTAAAACCAAAGAAGTTTAGAAATTGTGAGGCGCTGAGGCTCCCTTCGGTGGTTTTTATTTCTTCAGCTACTTCTTTTACAATTTCAATGACGCGTTTGTCGGTTTCGGGTAGTAGTCCGCCTTGTTTAAAATAGCCAAATTGGATGGTCTCTCCTCGGGTAATCGTTCCTTTGTCGGGCTTCAGAATACCCATTATGAGATTGAGAAGAGTCGTTTTGCCTGAGCCATTAGGTCCGGCCAATCCTATTTTTTCTCCTTTTTTAAAAATATAGTTAAAATCGCGGATATAATCCTTTCCATCAAATGATTTACAAACGTAGTTAAGTTCTAGAATTTTGCTGCCTATTCGGCCTGGCTGCGCCTGAAACACGGGTAAATCGGTTGGTCGATATTGTTTCACCTGCGATTCCAATTGTTCAAAGGCCTGTATGCGGGCTTTTTGTTTGGTGCCTCTGGCTTGTGGCATGCGTCTTATCCATTCAAGTTCGCTGCGATACCGACTGCGAGCCTTTTCGAGCACCACTGCCTCACTTTCTTCTCTTTCCGCTTTTTTCTCTAAGTAATACGAATAGTTCCCTTTATATCGATACAATTTCCCATTCTCCAATTCAAAAACCTCGTTGCATACGCGGTCTATGAAATACCTGTCATGGCTTACCATCAGCAGGCTTATTTTCTGGCGGCTCAGATATTGCTCGAGCCATTCGGTCATTGGAATATCCAGGTGATTGGTGGGTTCATCCAAAAGCAAGAATTCTGCCTCGGAGAGCAAGACCAAAGCAAGGGCTAATTTCTTGCGCTGTCCGCCCGATAAATCGCCTACGCGTGCCATGAAATCCCTGAAACCCAACATCCCTAAAATTTCCCTGATTCGCGCATCGTAATCCCAGGCCGATTCATCTTCCATTTGTTGGGTAAGACGGTCTATCTCTAAATTGTTTTCCAAAGCAATAGCCTTTTCATACGCCTTTACCAATGCCGCTTTGCCAGCACCCGACTCAAAAATTGCATCCAGAATGCTTATATTCTCAGGAAATGTAGGTTCTTGCTTTAAATAGGCTACCTTTGTCCCCTGCCTCAACACCACTCGACCTCTATCTGTACTGTCAATGCCGGCTAAAACATTGAGAAGAGTTGTCTTTCCTGTTCCATTGCGCGCAATAAGAGCTGCTTTTTGCCCCTGGCTAATACCAAAATTTAGATTTTCAAACAATAGTTTTTCACCAATGGATTTGCTCAGCCCTTCAACAGAAAGTAGGTTCATGCAGCTTTATTTTCCTGCAAAAATACGCACATCCCTATTCACTTTACGGCCTCTGGGTTTTTGAGCCGATCCATTTTGCTTCTATTAGAATTTTACTCCTTGAGCCCCTCAGCCTTTTCCCTTGAAGTTGAATATAGAACAGCTGGATTCACAAAGGCATGGTTCATTTTAGCGTTTCCAAAATTGCCATTGAATAAATAGTGTTGCATGCGGGTATTACGTACTTTTGAGTTTTTAAGATGTTTTTAATTAAACCTTTATAAAAAATTGGAATTCAATTGAGTTTTAAGTGGAGCTTATCTCTGAGGTTTTTCTTGAAGACTATAAATCGTGCAAGCTAGGCAATTCAAAGGGATGTTGTTTAATTTTTTTAAAAAGTTAAAGTTTTTCTAGGATGTTTTTAAAAATTTTTTAGAACTTTACTTCGTAAACCGTAACTGCAAATTTATGGAGAACAACACAAGGAGAGACTTTCTGAAAAAGTTTATGGCCGGAGCTGCAATGGCGGGATTGTTAGGTGCTATGCCTGAAATAGCCGCTGCTTCGCCACTTATCCCTATGGTTCCGGCTCGCAGGGGCAAGACTATGATGGGCGTTGGAGCCGAGCCCATTGAAACCGTTCGAGTTGGCATTATTGGCTTAGGCATGCGAGGCCAGGAGGCCGTGAGGCGTTTGCTTCAGGTAGAAGGTACCCGGGTTACAGCCGTTTGCGATCTTTTGTCCGAGAGGGTAAACGAAGCCGTCAGAACTGTGCGATCGATGCGTAATGAAGAACCAGCATCATATGCCGGCCACGAAGAAGCATGGCTGGAACTCTGCCGCCGCGACGATGTAGATCTGGTGTATATCTGCACCCCTTGGAAGTGGCATACGCCTATGGCCGTTTATGCTATGAAGCAAGGCAAGCACAGTGCTATTGAGGTTCCTGCTGCTACAACTATAGAAGAATGCTGGGAACTGGTTGATACCTCTGAAGAAACACGTAGGCATTGCACGATGCTTGAAAATTGCTGCTACGACTTCTTTGAACTCTCTACTCTGGTAATGGCTCGCAAAGGTCTGCTAGGTGAAATTGTGCATGCCGAGGGTGCTTACATTCATGATTTGCGTTTTTTGAAGTTTGATGAGAAAAATGGATATTATCCCATGTGGCGTCTTGAGTGGAGTAAGTATCATACAGGCAATCCGTACCCCACACATGGCTTGGGACCTGTAGCGCAGATTATGGGTATCAATCAGGGGGATAGAATGGAATATCTCACTTCTATGTCAACCCAACCATTCGGCATGAGCTTGTATGCCAGGGAAAAATTTGGAGCACAAAGTGATTATGCCAAACAAAACTATCGATTGGGCGATATGAATACCACCCTTATTCGTACCGCTAACGGTAAAACTATTCTTATTCAGCACGATACAACCAGTCCGCGACCTTACAGCCGTATTCATTTGATCTCTGGTACACGCGGCATTGCCCAGAAATGGCCTGTGGAAGGGCTGGCCTTTGAACCCAATGCCCATGAATGGCTTTCAAAAGAGGAAATGGAAAGGGTTTTGAAAGAAAATCAGCATCCCCTGGTCGATAAAATTGGTGAAAAAGCCAAAAAAGTTGGGGGTCACGGCGGCATGGACTTTATTATGGATTATCGGCTTATTTATTGTCTTAGAAATGGTTTGCCGCTCGACCAGACGGTCTATGATGCCGCCACCTGGTCGGCCATTGTTGAACTTTCCGAAATTTCAGTAAAAAATAATTCGCAACCTGTACCTGTACCCGATTTTACGAGAGGTGTATGGGAGAAAACTCCTCCGCTTGGCATCGTTACTATTTGAATTTAAAGTTTACTCATGCCTTAGGTGACCGGCCCCAAAGGCCGGTTTTTATTCCTCAAGAAAAATAACCTCGGGTATTC
>CALJNV010000086.1 GCA_937981455.1 uncultured Bacteroidales bacterium
AAAAGGGAGGGGAAAGTAGGTCGCCGCCAAGCTCTTATACCAAAGGCTGTCACCCATCGGGACAGCCTTTGAGCTTATTCGTGGTGAGCATTGCCTGCTTATTACTTTTGCATCTCGGTGTTTTAAACTGAGCTCATCCTAATACCATTTTTGCATTTTTCTTATCAATAAAAAAACCGCCCTTAACGAGCGGTTTTTTTATTGAATCTAACTTAAAAATTAAATCATCTTTACAACAAGGTCAGCCAGTCGCTGAGAATAACCCATTTCGTTGTCATACCATGAAACTACCTTCACAAAATTACCATCCATTACTTGGGTCAGAAGGCTGTCGAAAATCGAAGAATGACGGTTGCCAATGATATCGCTGCTAACAATAGGATCGGTGCAATATTCAAGCACACCCTTCATCGGGCCTTCTGCAGCTTCTTTCATGGCTGCATTGACTTCTTCTTTGGTAACGTGAACATTGAGCTCGCACGTCAGATCAACTACCGAACCATCGGGAGTAGGTACGCGCATGGCAAATCCGTCAAGCTTACCTTTCAGCTCTGGAATAACCAATCCAACAGCTTTTGCTGCACCCGTCTTGGTGGGAATGATACTCATTGCTGCAGCTCGGGCTCGACGCAAATCCTTATGGGGCGCATCAAGGATGATTTGGTCATTGGTGTAGGAATGAATGGTATTCATCAAACCACGCTTAATTCCAAATTTATCGTTCAAAACTTTAGCCACTGGTGCCAGGCAGTTGGTAGTGCAGCTGGCATTGGAAATGAGCTGATGCTCTGGTTTGATGAGGTGATCATTTACTCCAATGACTGCCGTGAGGTCAACGTCTTCTTTATTATCCGCAGGCACAGAAAGCGCTACTTTGCGAGCTCCAGCTGCCAGGTGCTTCGACATTTTTTCGCGCGTGCGAAAAACACCTGTCGATTCCACCACTACATCGATACCAAATTCTTTCCATGGAAGATTTCCAGGATCTTTTTCGGCAAAAATGCGAATGCGTTTTCCATTGACTATTAAGTAATCGCCCTCTACTGCGATAGTTCCGGGAAATTTTCCGTGAACAGAGTCATATTTGAGTAAATGAGCAAGTGTGGCAGAGTCTGTAAGATCGTTGATGGCTACTACTTCAACATTTTCTTTTTCAAGCAAGGCGCGAAAGGTAAGACGACCAATTCGCCCAAATCCATTGATTGCAATTTTTGCTTTTGCCATTTTTTGTTAATGTTTGGGTTAGATAATAATTTCAACGTGCAAAGGTATGGATTTTCTTTCTATGTATGAAGGCGGTTGACCTTGGGTAAATCTTCTTGAATTATTCTATATTCTTGATATTGTTTTTATTAATCTTGTTTCAGAACCAATCCAAAGTTTATCCATAAACCCGGCAGTGGCACTGCCCCATGATCGTAGTATCTCGTGTTTGTTAAATTCTGAGCAGAAAAAAATAACTCCATGATTCCCAAAGTATAAGTTACTTTTATGTTGTTTACAAAAGTTCCGCCATAGGGCATTGGTGTTTCATTACCCGTTTCATCGTACATAGAATAAAATCCTTCCCGGAATTGATAAATGGCGTCAATCCCAATGCGAATATTCGTGATAGGCCTTATTAGGATATTAATGGTGGCTTTGTGCCTTAATGGGTCAAGGACATAACGCGATATTACTGAATCAGCGGCTTTGCTGGCATGAAGCAGGGAATAGCTCAGCCTTAATGCCTGAATTTTTGGGAAAAACTTTTTAAGTATTTTTTTCTCAATCACCACAGAAAATTCTCCTCCAGAAACATCGATGCGTGTATGGTTGACGCTTCGCCATTTTTCTTCCCCCGGAAGCTTTATCCAATCGATGAGGTTTTGACCTTTTCTTTGGAAAAAATCCATGCTTCCCGTAAATAGGTCAGACCGATACGTCCAACCAGTTTCTATCGAAACAGCAGTTTCAGGCTTAAGTTCAGGATTAGGCAAATTAATTGGCCCCTTATAGTAAAGGTCGGTAAAAGTTGGTAGGCGTAAGGTACGATTTACCGAGAAATAGAGACTCGATGTATAACTCAAGGCATAAGAAATATCTGCCCCAGGGTATATTTCCCAACGATGAAGTGAGCTAAGCCAGCTTAACATGGCTCCCGTTGAAAATGACCATTTTCGCCATGCAATGAAATGACTGCTGTAAATATTGAATTGCTGACGCTCAGCAGACCGTGTATAAAATGTACTATCAGAAAAAAGCACTTTCACGGGTTGGTTTAAAAGTTTACCTAACAAATTGCTTTGTATTTCTTCACGCCTCCATTCGAGGCCTAATGCAGTTGTTCCACCCTTCCATTGGATGGATGCAGGCAATTGAACCCCGGCAGTTAGTGTCGTATGATAGTTGTGATTTTTATACCAAGCAGGTGCTTGGTTTCGAAAAAGTTCGAATCGGTCATAATGTCTGCGAAGGTAGGTTTTTGGCGTCAAAGTAAACCCCTCTTTAAAAATGTTTGCTCCAGCAGAGAGGAAACCAGAAAATGTCTCTTCGTATTGATCTGGATACTTGGGCGAATAAAAACTATTAGCTCCAAAAGCTTTGTGCGAAATACCCGTTTGTAGTTCATAATCGGCAGTTCGACCTTGGTAAATTAATTTTCCAAAACCCATTTGCTGAGAAGCATCTGTGTTGGGCGCAAAACCTTTATGATTTTGATGACTTAACCCTGCAAACCATCCCCATTTCTTGTGATGTCGCATGATGGAACCATTGAGGGATATGAGGTGATGTTGCCCTCCCTGGATACTCAGTTGGGAATGATTTTGCGAGGGATAGGGCGTTAGCAGGTTGATGGCTCCGGCAAAAGCATTAGGCCCCCAGATGCGGGCAGCTGGGCCTCTTAATACTTCGATTCGAGATATCCAGCAAGGGCTCAGGGGAATATCGAAACTGTGATGCCCGGTTTGGGGGTTGGTTAGGTTGATGCCATTGAGCAATACAAGGGTTTGATCGAATGAGCCTCCGCGAAGGCTTAGGTCGGCTTGTATGCCTGGGGCTCCACGCTGGCGAATATCGACCCCGGGCAATAAATCTAACGCTTCGGCTACTGTTGTGAGTGCCAAATGTCTGTAAAGCTCCGGAGCCATGATTTCCAGTGGCCGCGAGGCCTGTGAAGCTAAAACAGGTAGCCGCTGGGCTGTGATGACAACTTCATCATCGGGAAAGCTTCTTACTATCATCAGACTGTCCGTCTGTTGCGCACTGCATGACTCACGCAATAAGCTCATTGTGTATAGTAATACCCCTATGCGAATTAATTTTCCAATACTTCTGAAAACAGCATAAGATTTGCGTGTCCATCGTCTGAAGTGCACTACTTGTTTTTGCACTAAATATGGAAACATGGCCTCATTTTAAAGAGCGGCAAAGGTAAATTTTTTGAATCTTCCTACCATGGATCTGGGTATAGTAAAAAAAACTATCTTTGCCCTCGTTTTAGTAAATTCTTCTTTATTGATAATCAGTATTTTATAAATAATTTCATAATGGAATTTACAACATCGATTCAACTTTTTAAAATTGTCCTACTTGTCGTTTTCCTTATCCTTGGATTTCCACGAAAATTCCAATTTTATTTAGCAACATTCCTTTTGATTTTGGCTATAATAATCACCCAAACATGGGCCCTTTGGGTTTTGGTCGGCACATCTTTGAATTTGCCTTTTTTAGGTTTGTTCAATTACCCTATTTACCTTACAATAGACCCGCTTAGTGCTCTGATGATATCGCTCATCAATTTTGTCTGCCTGGGGGGATGGTTTTATGGGAAGGGCTATTTAAAATATTATTTTTCCAAAAGATCGAGTACAGAGATGGCTTGGCATTATTTCAATTACCTGTGGCTCTATCTTGCCATGCTTTTGGTAGTAATGTTACGCGATGGTTTTGCCTTCTTGTTTGCGTGGGAAATCATGTCATTGGCCTCCTTTTTTCTGGTTATTTTTGAATATGAAAAGAAGGAAAATCATTATGCAGCGATCAGTTACTTTATTCAAATGCACGTAGGTTTGATATTTCTTCTTCTCGGGTTTGTATGGGGTGCAGATGAGCGTATGGGATTCGGATTTGATAGTATTGAGCTTTTTATGTCGCGCAACAGTCCTATGGGCATATTCCTTTTGTTTTTTGTGGGGTTCGGATTAAAAGCAGGCTATATACCCCTTCATACCTGGCTGCCGCAGGCCCATCCCTCTGCTCCTTCGCATATATCGGGTGTAATGAGTGGAATCATGATTAAAATGGGAATTTATGGTATTATTAGAATAATGCAGGCTTTACACTCTGACTATTTTCCTATAGGTCTTATCATTTTATCCTTTTCCATGCTAAGTAGTATTGGAGGGATTACCTTAGCTTCTGTTCAAAGCGACTTAAAAAAGGTGCTTGCCTATTCGAGCATTGAGAATATCGGGATAATTGGAATAGGACTGGGTTTGGCTTTAATAGGAATAGCAAAAGGTTCTAGTGTATTAGCTATTTTAGGATACACAGGTACCCTTTTTCATATGATGAATCACGCCTTGTTTAAGCCATTGCTCTTTTATGGTGCAGGTAATATCTATCAACAGTTTCACCACAGAAATCTCGAGAAAATGGGGGGAGTGGCTCGATCCATGCCCAAAACAGCCTTCTTATTTTTCCTCGGATGTATTGCCATTTCTGGCATTCCTCCATTTAATGGTTTTGTTTCGGAATTAATTCTTTATCTGGGTATATTTAAGACTTTCAATTTTGGTGATCTTCCTTCGGTTGTTGTTGGGCTATTTGTTATAGCTGCCTTGGTGTTGACGGGTGGATTGGCTGCTTTTGCATTTCTGCGTTTATTTTCTGTGGTTTTTCAAGGGCATCCAAGAGCAAATACAACGCATCAACCCCAAGAAGTCAATGCTGAAATGCTACTACCCATGGGCTTTATTGTGCTGATTATTTTGTCTATCGGTATTTTTCCACTTATTGCTATCTATTTGCCCCTTCAAGTGGCAGGTTCTCTGGTGAAAGATGTGGATACACAAATTCCCTTCTTGTTTAATACTTTGAGATTGGTGGGTTGGGTTGCAATTTCGGTGATTATCCTTAGTAGTATTCTTTGGGTGGCCCGCAAAATGCACTTGGCCAAATACGGGCAAAAGTTTTCGGCTACATGGGGATGTGGTTATGTAAATCCGAAACCACAGGATTTTCAGTATACAGCCTCCTCACAGAGTTATTATTTGCATTTATTGGCTCCCTTTTTCATGGGAAAACGAATAGAATATCGCTCCATGGAGGAAAAGGAATTTTTTCCCACTCAAAGGCAGTTTTCTCTTAAGATTTCTGATGTAATCTGGGTTTATATGGTCCTAAAACCGGCCCGGTTTATGGCTAAAATCATGCAAAGTATGGCAATATTTCATACAGGACGAATACAAACATATTTGTTGTATGCTTTGATCTTTATTGCCATGGTTGGTTTTCTTACTTTGTTAAATATTATTTAATTATAAATGATTTATGGGGCTATTAAACTTGTTACTTATCTGGATAACTGCTGTTATGTATCCTGGAATAATAAATCAGACCAGAGCATGGACGGCTGGACGAAAAATTCCATCATTTTGGCAACCCTTATACGATTTATTAAGGCTGTTAAAAAAAGAGACCTTGCAAACCTCGACGGCCAGTTTTATTACCTCTATAGCAACGCCTATTTCCCTAGCCTCTTTGATATTAGCATCCTCGGTTATACCCTTTGCGGGTCATCCAGGCCTCATTTCCTTTGAAGGTGATATCGTCCTTTTTGCCTATTTAATGGTTTTATCCCGATTCTTTATCATTTTGGCTGCTTTCGACGCTGGGAGTAGTTTCCAGGGAATGGGAGCCAATAGAGAAGCATTTTTTAGTATCATTGTAGAACCTGCATTCTTTTTTTTAATGGGTAGCATGGCTCTACTATCCGGTATATCGTCTTTTAATGAACTTTTCAAAAGCCTTTACGAAAATACGCATGCTCTTCTACTGATATCCTTAGCAACAATTTATATACTTTTTTTGATTTTGATAGTTGAAACTAAAAGAGTGCCTGTGGATGACCCACGAACACATCTTGAATTAACTATGATTCATGAAGTTATGATACTTGATTTTAGCGGTATTGACCTGGCATTTGTTCAATGGGGCAATTGGTTAAAGTTTGCATTATTCGGAGCTCTCATTTCTAATGTATTAATCAATCCTTCTTGGGCTCTAGGTCAGAAAATTTTTCTTTTTATAGCTCTTCAAATTGTTATAGCTGTTTTTGTAGGATTGTTTGAATCGTTTCGTGCCC
>CALJNV010000087.1 GCA_937981455.1 uncultured Bacteroidales bacterium
AACCCATCAGCAATTAAATCAAGTCCCCACCAATAAATGTTTTTATACAATAGGGCATCTACCCACGAATGTTGTAGATTAAAGCCCAGTAAGCTACTTATGAGGTAAATTAGAATAAGAACGCCAGCAAGGGTAATGATCCCTGCATTCAGTAAAACATCCACCGAGCCTCTGATAATAGCCACAACAGGAAGAGGGACCAAATGCTTCTCTTTCTCTTTCTTTTTCTTGAAAAGGTTGACAAGTCCCGTAAATCCAATGGCTGAGGCAAAAAGTTTTCCTCCGGGTTGTTTATCCCAACCTTTAGGGGTGTAAAGTATGGTTTTAAAAATTACGATCACAAAAATGATGGAGGCTACCATTACAAGGGCTATTCCTGCAATAAAAAATATTCCTCCAATTATATCAAATTGAGTGTAATCGGCGGGAAGAGGCCAATAAAGCGTATAAAGGGGGGCATATTCCGTTAAAAAACCTGCAAACCAGAAGGTAAAAACTCCCAGGGTTATTAACCAAAATGAGGCATAAGCTAACTTTATATTCCACAAGGGCTTATTCATTAAAAATGCCGTGGCAAAATAAAAAGCCCCGAAAACCAAAGTATAGCTTGCACCAAAAATTCCTACCAGTGGGTGGGCAGTTAGGATAGCATAAAACTGATGTTCGGGTATCATTTGGGTCAGGGTTGAAGGATTGGCCTCTACCAGCCGCATTATCATGCCTTCGATAACAGCAAAACCATAATAGATAAGTGAGACGACTGCAAAACGTAAGGTTAGTTTTTGTATGGGCGTTGTGTTTGCCAGTTTGTTGCCTTCATAATTACCATTGACTAAAATATTAAAGAAATTGCTCATAGTCTTAAGTTTTAATTGATTATTGGGGTTCTACAATTAAAAAATTCTGATAAAACATCCGGGTGCTTTTGGGCCCAGCGTACTCTGTTGAACGCAGGTCAAAAGGGCCTTCTTCCGTGAAATGCCAGAGCAGTTTGTTTTCATATAAAGGTATCACCTGCATTTGCATGAGCATCGAGTTGTTGGACCTGAAAAGTCCGAATCCGTACGTCAGGTCTTTCGAATAAACGTTAAAAAGGACTTTTTCACCCTTTCGGGCATACAAAGGTTTCGCCTTTTCAATGTCAATTCGACCTGAGTCGGTAACCAAGTAGTAATGGAAACTATCAACCTCCAAGGCAATTACCCGGTCAGGGATAATTTTACTCGATTTCATATCTACCTCTACCCAAGGAATGGTATGCATGCTGGTAAGATGCAGTGAAACTCCAATGATGACCAGCAAGGAAGTAAATGAGTAAAATAATACCGGCTTTACAATGGGACTTAGGTTGGGACGTGTAATACGATAGGCAAACCATGCAAAAAGTGCAATGGCCACGATACTGTATATCGTGTAAGCCGCAATTAAGCCTCTTGCTACAATATCTGATGTAACCATAGTTGAGTTGATTTAGGTTGTTTGGATGAAAAGATGAACAAATTTACAACTAAATATGCTAAATGGTATTAAAATGCTTAAAAAAATTACTTTTATTTACATGAGATATGATGTGAATAATGGGTTTTTTAAAAACCAGGTAATGGGACTATAACAGTAGGAATGAGCAGCAACCAGCCAAGTATAACCATCATTAGAATGAATTTCCATGCCCAATGGAACCATTTTGCAAAAGGAATACGGGCTACTTCAAGGACACCAATAAGAACACCTGAAGTTGGAGTAATGAGGTTGGTAAATCCATCGCCGATGTGAAAGGCAGTTACAGTAGCTTGCTGCGAAAGCCCTACCATATTAGAAATATCGCGAAGAATAGGCATAAGCAAAGCGGCTTTGGCTGTGCCACTGGTTATTATAGCATTCATCGCCGATTGAAAGAGATACATTAAGCTCAGAGTAGCTATTTTGCCTGTCCCCTCTAAGGCTCTTGCAATCCCATAAAGGAGGGTGTCAATAATTTTTCCGTCTTCAAGGATTACAATAATACCACCGGCCAGTCCGACTACCAGCGCGGCTGAAAGGATATCTTTGGCACCTGCTATGAAGGATCGGGTAATTTCGTTTGGGCTCTTTCCTAGACCTAGTCCTATAACCAGAGCCATGCCAAAAAACAAAGTGGCCAGCTGGGTTAGCCCCCATTCAAAGGCGGTTACACCCACTATGAGATAAAGTATAGTAAAAATCAAAATAGAAAGCATAAAAAATTCCACCGATTTTTTTAGGGTTTTCCAACCGACGAGGGCAAAGGCAATAGCAAGAATGATTAGAACAGGCATATTGAGAGAAGAGCTGCCCAGGTGTATAGTATTCATAGGATAGATGATGGCGGCACCCGTTCCTGTCAATAGAACCAGGGCATAGGACCACCAGGTGGCCTTTAGGGCAGGTGTGCGCAGACTTCGCTTGTTCTGCTGATTGTGTTTTCTCCAATATTCATCTTCCTCATATACAAGGCTTCGGCGAGGGTCTTTTTTAATTTTGGATGCATAATTGAGTACATATCCAATACCAGCTATGTTAATTAATATCCAGATCACAAATCGGTATTCAATCCCTGAAAATAAAGGGACACCGGCAATTTCTTGTGCGATACCCAGGGTAAATGGGTTCATCAAACACCCTGCAAAACCAATTCCCGCACCAATGAAAGCCATGCTTACACCAACTATAGAATCGTAACCCATGGAAATGGCCATAGGCACGAAAATGATTATGAAAGCAATGGTCTCTTCGCTCATGCCAAAAATGGCTCCAAAAAAGCTGAACATCAGCATGACCAGAGCAATGATAATGTTGTGTACTCCAATTTTCCGAAACAAAGCAACTTTATTTAATTTATCGCTGCGTTGGAGAAATGCATAAACCCCTACGTCGATGGCTTTGCTTTCGTTAAG
Organism: uncultured Bacteroidales bacterium; assembly: GCA_937981455.1. GTDB lineage: Bacteria > Bacteroidota > Bacteroidia > Bacteroidales > TTA-H9 > UBA2030. The sequence continues at coordinate 2,913 of CALJNV010000087.1, forward strand.
AAGCCAGAAAGTGCCTCCCAGGATGAGAATAAAAACTATAATTTTGGGAGAACGAACAAAGCCTTTGTAGAATGCTGATAAAATCTGCCAGGTTTGAGGTTGGTTGTCTAAATATCTAAATGTGGATGCATCAATTACCTGCTGGGGCCCCCCAGAGGTTTCAATGGTCTTTCGTTCAAAATGTCCACCGGGGACAAACCACGTAAAAATTGCAGCAAGTATAATAATGAGAAAAACAATAACGTAAGTGTGTGGGATTTTAGAGGAACTTGCCATTGCTTAAATTTTTCGAATTTGTTGGCACAAACCTAACGGGATTTTTGCAATGATGCAATGCCCTGACCTATGAGGGATGAATCGGTTCAATTTCTGCAAGTCTTCCACCCTTTAGTTGCGATAGATTTGTAATATTTTGTGAATCTATTTATTGCAATGGGAACCGGTTCGCTCTTCGGCCTTAACTGGGAATTTTAAATTATTTATTTTCATCCCCTTTTCTCAATGGATGATCGAAAAACCCATTGGTTTGAATCCATGCATGAGATGCCCATCCTGTTGTGATGAAAATAAGAGAGGCTGCTTATTAGCCAGTTCCTGTAATCAAAGTATTTGCATTGTTTTTCTGAAATTATATTTCTACGAAACAAGTTCGCGCGATATATCTATGAACAATTTCTCAGGGAGTAAATCATGGTGATTCACCTTGTTAGGATAAAACCTGCCGTCCCCTGCGGGACGGTAGGTTTTGGAATCGAATACGCTGACCGACCGATATTTTTGTTCCCCAGGAACAAATTAATGCGATGTATCAATGGAAAAATCCCTTGGGGATTGAAATGGGGCAAACTCATCCAAAGATGGGGGCTGAATAAAAAGTCTCTCTTTTTTGAACCATATCCTGATGTAGTAGAATTTTTCAGCTTACATTCACGACTCTTTACGCAGCTGAAGCAGGATATTGAGCATTTTAATGGCAGCATCGCTGATAACCGTACCAGGGCCAAAGATGGCGACCACACCTTGTTTGTAAAGGAAGTCGTAGTCTTGGGGTGGAATAACCCCTCCAACAATGACCAGAATATCTTCACGGTCGAGTTTTTTAAGTTCTTCAATAACGGCGGGTACCAAGGTTTTGTGCCCAGCAGCCAAAGAAGAAACTCCCAGAATATGGACATCATTTTCTACAGCTTGACGGGCAGCCTCCTCGGGGGTCTGGAAGAGTGGTCCTATGTCTACATCAAAGCCGATATCGGCATACCCTGTGGCTACTACTTTAGCACCCCGGTCATGGCCGTCCTGTCCCATTTTGGCAATCATAATACGAGGACGTCGACCTTCAATGCGGGCAAATTTGTCAGCCAGTTCGCGGGCTTTTCGAAAACTTTCGTCTTCGTGCGATTCTGAACTATAAACGCCTGAAATACTTCTTATTACAGCTTTATATCTTCCGAACACTTTTTCGCAGGCATAGCTAATTTCACCTAAAGTGGCTTGCACCTTAGCAGCTTCTACAGCAAGCTCCAGTAGGTTGCCTTCGCCTGTGGCACACGCCTGGGTAATTGCTTCAAGGGCTTTTTCTACGGCATTATTGTCGCGATTGGCTTTTAATTCATTTAATCGACGAATTTGTGCTTCTCTTACGGCCGTATTATCCACCTCAAGAATTTCGATAGGATCTTCTTTTTCGAGGCGATATTTGTTTACACCCACAATGATATCTTTTTTGGAGTCGATTCGGGCTTGTTTACGGGCAGCTGCCTCTTCAATACGCATTTTGGGCAATCCAGTTTCTATGGCTTTGGCCATTCCGCCCATCTTTTCAATTTCTTGTATAAGATTCCATGCCCTGTGGGCCAACTGGTGGGTAAGGGTTTCTACGTAATAACTACCAGCCCAGGGGTCTACCGTGCGGCAAATCTGAGTTTCTTCCTGTAAATAAATCTGGGTGTTTCGAGCAATGCGGGCGCTGAAATCGGTGGGTAGGGCAATGGCCTCATCCAGTGCATTGGTATGCAGACTTTGTGTGTGCCCTAATGCTGCTGCCATCGCCTCAATGCAGGTGCGGGTTACATTGTTAAAAGGATCTTGCTCAGTAAGGCTCCACCCAGAAGTTTGTGAATGTGTGCGCAACGCCAACGATTTGGGATTTCTGGGATTGAATTGTTTAACAATTTTAGCCCAAAGAAGTCGGGCAGCCCTCATCTTGGCTATTTCCATGAAATGGTTCATGCCTACTGCCCAGAAAAATGAGAGCCTTGGAGCAAAATCGTCGATCGATAGACCCGCATGAACTCCTGTGCGCAAATATTCAAGTCCATCGGCCAATGTATAGGCCAGTTCTATATCGGCTGTAGCTCCAGCTTCTTGCATATGATAGCCCGAAATACTGATACTATTGAATTTGGGCATGTATTTCGAGGTATATTTAAAAATGTCCCCAATGATACGCATGGAGGGCTGGGGGGGATAAATGTAAGTGTTGCGCACCATGAATTCTTTGAGAATATCATTTTGAATAGTACCCGAAAGTTGTTCAAGCTTTACCCCCTGTTCGAGGCCGGCAACAATGTAAAAGGCCATAACTGGCAGCACGGCGCCATTCATGGTCATCGATACCGACATTTTATCGAGGGGTATTTGATCGAACAGGATTTTCATATCGAGGATGGAATCTACGGCTACGCCGGCTTTCCCTACGTCGCCTATCACGCGGGGGTGGTCAGAATCGTACCCACGATGGGTTGCCAGGTCGAAGGCAATGGAGAGCCCCATCTGTCCGGCGGCCAAATTGCGACGATAAAAAGCGTTTGACTCTTCGGCGGTCGAAAATCCTGCATATTGTCTAATGGTCCATGGCCGCATTACATACATGGTGCTGTAAGGTCCCCGAAGGAACGGAGGAATGCCTGCTGCATAGTGTAAATGCTCCATGCCGGCGAGATCGTCGGCGGTGTATACCGATTTTACTTCAATGTTTTCAGGTGTCATCCAATGATGAGGCCGAGGAGGATCCTTGCGAAGCGTACCAGCAGCATCGAACCTGATTTTATGAAAATTGGGCTTCATATACTTTTATTTATAAGTTCTAACAAGGTTTTTAAATTTTTTCTGAATTTTCCCGGCAGAGGGGCTGTGTCATGCAACGGGCTCCGCCACCACCCCTTGGCAGCTCGGAACCCTCGATGGTGATTACGTATTTTCTGTAATCTTCAGGATTAACCCGCTCTTTAAGTACATCTTTAGCTTTGATGATTTGGTAGCCTTTCCTGGCCATCGCATCAAGGGTATAAGTGTTACGGTGGTAACCGATCACTTTGCCATGATCGAGAGCAAAGAAATTGGTACCACTGTGCCATTGCTCACGTTCCATGGTGTATGGGTCGCCATCTCCTCCGCATTTTATGGTTTCAAGCTCCAAACCTAATTTGTGCAGAGCGGTTAGCAAGTTATGTTCTTCACGAATTCGTTTTACCTTACCATTTTCAATTTCAACATGAATGGTGGCGTAGCGGTTTTCGTTGAGTATCACCGGCTCGTATATCATACATTCATTGGGGCTGAGCAGAGTAAACACCATGTCCAGATGGATGAATGATTCGGGCGTGTGAGGAAGCTCTTGTACTAAAATGTGTTTTATGCGGGGCTTACTGCGAAGGCATTCCATGATATAGTCAATACCCCTGGATGTAGTACGTACGCCCATACCAATGATTAAGGTATCGGGACTTGCCACTAAAATGTCGCCTCCTTCGAAAGTGATATCCTGCGCATTATGCAGGCTCGAAGAGCAATTGATGATTTGTGTTTCAAAGCCAGGATGGAAGGCATATATGGTTTCCATTATCAAGGCTTCTCGAACCCTTACCTGGTTGGCCATACGCCCGATGAGTACCTGGCTTCCAATGCAGATTGCAGAATCACGGGTAAAAAAGAAGTTATGTAAAGGCCTGATTTCGTATCTTTCTTTATCAAGAAAACGCGTCAGGGTTGTTTTTTCCATTTCAACCCCTTCAAACATAGAACGGGTGAGTTCTTCTGCGTTCATTTGCATCAGCACTGACTCCAGATGTGGCGTGTTTTCGTGCATACATACCCTTCGAACAAAATTGTGCTTAATCTTTTCATTTTCTAGGGTCTCACGCAGCAAATTTTTTACTTGATAGACCTGGCAATATCTACTGAGGATTCCTTCTAACTGGGCGTATTCTTCAGAGACAATAGCCAGGTTCAGAATATCGCTATAGAGGGCTCTTTCTGCATTTTGTGGGGTCATGTTTTCAACTTCGGGCCCTGGTGTATGCAAAATTACACTTTTTAGCCTGCTGGTTTCCGAAAGGATATTGATGTTAATTCTGGAGCTCATTCGATGATTTTCAAGTCCTTTTGATACTGGATAAGGGTTTCCAAAAGATTGCTACGCACATGGATGAAACGGGTAAGCCCTGCAGCTTTAAGTTCTTCGGCGCATGGAGGATTCCCTGCCACTACTATCAAGGCTCGGTCTTTCAGTGCTTTAAATATTTCTTTGGCATAAATAGCATATTCTTCGTCACTGGAACATACAACCACTATATCGGGTTGATGTTTCATGGCATCCGCTACGCCTTCTTCAACAGTATTCACAGGTTGACCCGTAATTACGCGGAAGCCTGCGCAACCGAAGAAATTACCTGAGAACTGAGCCCTAGCCTGCCGCATGGCTACATTTCCAATGAGCAATAAATAAACCACTGGGCGACGATTCTTTCGCGCAAACTCATCGGTACTGTATCTTACGGCTTCCATTACCATGCTTCCTCTATAAGGCAGCAATGGCCTTCCTATTTTATAATCAGTTGGGGCTTGGGGTTTGTTAAATATGCTGCTTTCCAGCACTTCTTTAATTTCTTCCGTTAAATTTGGGTATTGGTTGGTGCCCAATACAAATTCGCGACGCGTAGCAATGGCAGCTTCACGTTTCATGGCATTTTCATTGACCAAGTCCTGAATCATGCCTAATTTAAATGCCTCAAGGTATCCCCCGGCTTCTTCCATTTTCAGGAATAGCTTCCAGGCCTCGCGGGCAATGTTTTCAGTAAGGTTTTCGATGTAGTAGCTGCCGGCTGCTGGATCGGCTATTTTATGAAATCCACTTTCTTCTTTTAAAATAAGTTGTTGATTGCGAGCCATGCGTTCGCTAAATTCTGTGCTATGGCCGTAGGCTATATCAAAAGGTAAAACTTCCAGCGAGTCGGTGCCCCCAAGGGTGGCCGACATGGCCTCGGTAGTGGTGCGCAGCATATTTACGTAAGGATCGTAAAGAGTTTTATTATAAATCGAGGTAATACAATGTATATTCATTCGGCCTGCTTCTTCGCTGGCAGCACCATATGATTTGATTATGTGTGACCAAAGCAAACGGGCAGCGCGCAATTTTGCAATCTCAAAGAAATAATTGGAACCCACAGAAAAAATAAATCGCATCTTGGGTGCAATTACCGACACAGAAAGACCCAAATCGGTTAAGCGGGTCAGATATTCTACTCCGGCTGAAAGGGCAAAAGCCAGCTCTTGCACCAGGCTTGCTCCACTGTTTCCAAAAATAGAGGCATGAACGGCCAAAACACGCAGATTGGGCATGTTTTTCGCCTTATCAATTATTTCTCTCGCATGCTTAAAAGCCCCTTCCGCATCAACGCATGCATGACAAAAATTACCATGCAAGGTAAGGGAGCCTAAAGGATCGAAATCGAGACTGCCCTGCAAGCGTTCATAATCGCGGTTGCGCTGGTCCATCAGCTGCTTTAAAAATTCCAAGATCATTAGGGATTGATGGCCTGCCCTGAAATTTACTTCTATACCCTTTACCCAGATGTTTTGCATCAACAGCGCAAAGTCTGAATAAGTAACTGAAATATCTTCAGGGATATAAAAGCCAACGGAATCTACTCCTTTTTGAAGGATATCGAGGGCTTTGCGGTTGGCCCCTTCAAATCCTAGTTCTTTTACATTTATATCCTGCCTGATAAACCAGGTATTGTCGAGGGGTTTATTACCCCGTATGAAAGGAAATTCACCAGGAGTAGAATACAGAAAATTTATACCCTCTAGGTCTTCTGCTCTATAATAGGGTTTAACCTGGAAACCTTCAGGGGTTTGCCAGATGAGTTTCTTCTCATAATCAGCACCTTTGAGTTCTTCCCTAATAATAGCCTCCCACTGTTCAGTGCTTACCGGGGAGAATTCTTCAAATAATTTTTCCGTGTTCGAATTATTGTTGGCCATAACGGAATGGTTATATTTGTTTTTAAAATTGTTTGCCAGCTTATTAGCTGAATTTTGCGGCAAAGGTACAGATTTTAAACTACATAGCCTTTAATTTGTTATTCAATTAACAAATATTCATTTTTTTTAATTTATATAAAATTGTTAATCAAAGTTCTATGAAGAAAGTTTGCTTAACGGGAGCCACAGGGTTTGTGGGTTCTCACTTAAAAAAAATAATGGAGGCCCAAGGATGGATGATAAGGCCTCTGGCTAGGACCGATTTCTCGGCTGGGGTTGAGCATTTGAAAGAAACCCTAAGGGGTTGTAATGCTGTTGTGCATCTTGCAGGGACCCCAATCGCGCAACGATGGAGCGCGATGGTGAAGCAAGAGATTTACTCTAGCAGAATTCTGACGACTCGGGCTCTTAGCAAAGCAATTTGTGATATTGAGGAGCCTCCTTCTGTGTTCGTCTCCGCCTCAGCTGTGGGAATTTATGACGGTTTTGGCATTCACGACGAGAATTCCACTGCCTTGGCTGAAGATTTTCTGGGCAAACTTTGCAAAGACTGGGAAGCCGAAGCTCAAGCTGCAAAAATTTGTACACGCGTAGTGAACCCTCGAATAGGTTTAGTATTAGGTCGTGATGGCGGTTTTTTGGCACGTCAGTTGCCTGTTTTTCGATTGGGACTGGGTGGCCCCATAGCAAGCGGCAAGCAAGGTTTCCCCTTTATTCACCTCCATGACCTTTGCTATGCACTAATTTTTGTCATAGAAAATCATGAAATTCATGGACCTGTAAATATGGTTGCCCCTGAGCTGGTCGATAATAAGCATTTTGCAAAAACATTGGGAAAACTCCTCAATAAACCATCTTTTCTTCCCGTACCTGGTTTGGCTTTGAAACTCCTTTTTGGAGAGGGAGCTGAGGCCATTGTGAGCGGTCAGTTTGTCAATCCTTCTAAATTGTTAACTTTTGGCTTTCAATTTAAATTCTCTACATTAAAAGATGCACTCGCAGATGTAATCTCTAAATCATGTTGATATCGGTAATTTATTTTTTAATCGGTGTTGTATTTCTTTTAGTTGGTGCATCCTGGTTTGTTGAGGGGGTTTCCTCCCTCTCGCGTCGATTGGGAATACCTGATATTGTAGCGGGTCTTACTGTGGTTGCACTGGGTACTTCGGCACCTGAACTTGCCGTAAATGTGTCTGCAGCTTTCAAAGGCTCTACTGGTATGGCAGTTGGAAATGTTATCGGAAGCAATATACTCAACATTTTACTTATTCTGGGAATAACGTCATTAATTTGCCCGATACATGTAACGAAGACCAGCCAGAGAGTTGAAATTCCTCTAGTAGTTCTCTCCGGCTTTGTTGTTCTGGTTATGGGCAGCGACCGGTGGGTCGATGGCGTCTCTGCTTCGATAATTACACGCAGTGAAGGAATAGTATTACTAGGTTTTTTATTAATTTTTATGGCATATATTAATTATGTGGCCCATTCCAAAAATGAAACTTTTCCCTTGGCTCAAAGCAATATTCTCTGGAAAGACTTTATGAGATTTTTTGTTGGGTTGGCCGGCCTAATCTTTGGATCACGTTTTTTGGTGGATGGTGCGGTTGATATTGCTCAATACATGGGTATAAGCCAGACTGTCATCGGGTTAAGCATTGTTGCTTTAGGAACTTCTACCCCTGAATTGGCCACTTCAGTGGTGGCCTCATGGAAAGGTAAAAGCGATATTGCTCTGGGCAATGTCCTGGGAAGCAATATCCTAAATGTTTTTTTTATTCTTGGACTTACGGCTATTATTCAACCTCTTCCTGCTGAACCAGCCCTTTTACGCGATTTTTGGGTGAATATTTCGGTTTCTGTGCTCCTTTTAATCAGTACCTTTACCTTCCGTCGAATGACGATCGACAGAATAGAAGGTGTTCTTTATACTGCCTTCTACATTCTTTATGTAATATTTTTATTGTTTTAAACATTCAAAACCCGGGCAAAAAAAAAGAAGGCTGTCATTTTATGGGCAGCCTTCTTTATGAATGTTTAGACCCTATTGTTTCATATTATCCACATTTGCTGTAGTTGCAATGGCTACATTTAAGGCAGCCTTCCTGGTAAACAAGTGTACCCACCTGTCCACAGCTAGGGCATTCTCTTTTATTGAGCACTGTACCATCGGGAATAAATTGTTTAAGAGCTCTTTCAACACCTGTCTTCCACGAGTTGATGCTGTCAGAATCGAGGCGAAGCTTTGATACGAGGTCAATTACCGAAGGAAGGGGCATACCATGTCGCAACACCCCTGAAATGAGTTTGGCGTAGTTCCAGTATTCTTTGTCGAACATCCTGGAGAGACCTTCGATGGTAGTTCGGTAGCCTTCCTTGTCCATAAATTGAAAATCGTATCTTGAACTTCCGTCTGATAGTCGGTTTTTAATAACCCATCCATGGGTAACCCATTTAGGCGCATAAAAGCCTTCGGCCTTACCTGTGAAGATTTCATAGGGACGGCCATTATAAATACCTACCACGGCAACCCATTCTTCAGTTCCATTGATAAAACGAACCACTGAGGCTTCGAGTGTCTTAGGTCTACGGGGAGCATTGTTTTCTTTGATGGTTTCCGGTTCTTCTTTTTTGGTTTCTTTTACTAAAACACCGTCCCGAGACCCATCACGGTATATGGTAACACCCTTGCAACCCGATTCCCATCCCGTCATGTAAATCCGGCTTACCATTTCCTCTGTGGTATCAGCTGGTACATTCACTGTAACACTAATGCTGTGGTCTACCCATTTTTGAATAGCACCTTGCATTCTTACCTTGGCTACCCAGTCTATATCATTGGCGGTAGATTTATAATAGGGCGATTCTTCTATGAGCTTGTCTATTTCTTCATCCGGTAAATATTTTACCTGCTCAGGATCATACCCTTTCATTTTGAGGTATTCAATAAATTTATGATGCAGTACATTGTATTCTTCCCAGGCATCTCCTGTAACATCGGTATAAGCGATTTTAACATTTTTGTCATTGGGGTTTACTTTTCTTCTCCGTTTGTAACGCACTGCAAAAACAGGTTCTATACCTGATGTGGTTTGTGTGAGAATGCTAACACTGCCGGTTGGAGCTACGGTGAGCAGGGAGATATTGCGACGACCATATCTCACCATATTATCATACAAATCTGGGTCGGCTTCGCGAATACGGTTGATAAAAGGATTGCCTTGTTCTCTGTGAGTATCGTAAATAGGGAAGGGGCCACGCTCTGCCGCCATTTCCACTGATGAGCGGTAGGCCTCCAAAGCAAGTGTTTTATGAATAGTTACACTGAAATTGATGGCTTCGTCGCTTCCATAGCGATATCCCAAGGCAGCCAGCATGTCGCCTTCAGCAGTGATACCCAAACCCGTGCGTCGCCCCTGCTGGGCTTTCAATTTAATATTTTCCCAGAGCAAGCGTTCTATGCGTTTGGTTTCTTCATCCTCCGGATCCTGGCGTATTTTGTCCAAAATGTTATCAATTTTCTCCAGTTCTAAATCAATAATGTCGTCCATGATCCGTTGGGCCTTACGAATGTGGTCAGTGAATAATTCAACGTTGAAATAAGCATCTTTTGTAAATGGCTTTTCCACGTATCCATATAAATTTACCGCCATTAATCGGCAACTGTCATAAGGACACAACGGTATTTCACCGCAAGGATTGGTACTTACAGTGCGGAACCCTAAGTCTGCGTAACAATCTGGGATGGATTCACGAATAACGGTGTCCCAGAATAGGATACCGGGTTCAGCCGATTTCCAGGCATTATGAATTATTTTATTCCACAATTGGCGCGCTTTGATGCTTTTTGTAAACGTTGGGTTGGGTGCATCGACAGGAAAACGATGAGTGTATTCCAGATCATTTTTTACAGCATACATAAAATCGTCGGTAAGCTTTACTGAAATGTTGGCTCCAGTAATTTTACCGGCTTCAAGCTTTGCATCAATAAAGTCCTGCACATCGGGGTGCCTTACCGAAATGGTCATCATTAGGGCGCCCCGCCGACCATCTTGAGCCACTTCTCGTGTAGAGTTTGAATACCGCTCCATGAATGGAACGATGCCTGTAGAGGTGAGTGCGGTATTTTTAACCGGGCTTCCTTTGGGTCGGATATGTGAAAGGTCATGGCCTACACCTCCTCGTCTTTTCATCAACTGAACCTGTTCCTGGTCTATACGCATGATCCCTCCATACGAGTCTGCTGGCTTTTCTTGCCCTATAACAAAGCAATTCGATAGGCTTCCAATCTGTATGGGATTGCCAATGCCGGCCATGGGGCTGCCCTGGGGAACTAAATATTTGAAATCCTTCAGGAGCTCATATATTTCTTCTTCGCTAATGGCATTGGGATATCTTTTTTCAATTCGCGCTATCTCCCTTGCTATGCGTCTGTGCATATCATCGGGCGTTAGTTCATAAAGCCGCCCTTCACTGTCTTTCAATGCATATTTGCTGACCCAAACATTGGCTGCCATGCTATCCCCTCCAAAATATTGGGTAGATGCCGCAAGCGCCTCATCAAAGGTATAAACCTGCCGCCTTTCCTTTTCTGTGGGTTTTTCCAATGGCTTAATCTCTTCATGCAAATCTTTCATTTTCCCTTCCTCTTTTTGTGTATTTCTTTGGATGAGCATCTCCTCGTATAAACTCATCTGTTTTACTCCCATCGATATTCTACCGCCACTGGCTGAAGTTCCATTATCTA
>CALJNV010000088.1 GCA_937981455.1 uncultured Bacteroidales bacterium
ACACCACGGCTGAACGAAACCTCATCCAGCTATCAAATTCTGATAGTGTCTATCCGAAATCAAATAGCATTCAAACGGAAGGGTCTGATTTCAGTGAAACTTTAGACCCTGATGCTGTAATGGATTATCTTTTTTTCAACAATAGTAATGAGTACTCAATAATAGAAGGACAATGAAAGGGTATTGGTTTTTGGTATTATTTTTTCTGGGCATCTCTGTTGTGGCTTATCCCTTTGAGCAGAGATGCGAACAGGATAAAGAACATTGGGAAAAAATAAAAGCACGAAAAGTTGCTTTTCTAAGCGAAAAAATGAACCTTACAGTGGCTGAAAGCCAGGCATTTTGGCCACTCTATAATGAATACATTGAAAAAAAGGATAAACTTCTTGTTGAATTATATCCCAAACTATCGAAAGAAGAAATCGATAATCTTATGAATCTTTCTGACAAAGAGGCTGCAGAGAAGATGGATAATTATTTCGATAAACAAAAGCAATTTCATGCGCTGGAAAAAGAGTACAATCAAAAATTTAGGAAGATTTTGCCTGAGCACAAAGTGCTTCGCATGTATATGGCTGAATTGTTATTTAGAAAAGAACTTCTTGAAAACCTCCGCGACTCCCGACTCACCAAAAACAACCAAGCCAGCACGCCTAAAAAACCTTAAGGCGTCGATTTATTGTTTATTATATCAGAGACCTCCTCGACGGGGTCTCTTTTTTTATTAATAAAGACCTTGAGCAGGAAGAGGGGCAGGTGTTCTGTCATATTTTCCTTCAGGATTCCGCGCATCAATGTCTTTAAGCAAAATTAATTTGCCATCTCTCCATATATAAGCATCTACAACGTTTACAACAGGCAAGGGGGCCGCAAAACCAGGTTCTCTGCCCAGCCTGTTGAATACTATCATGTTTTCTTTTCTGGGGATGGGTTTACGCTTGTACCAAACTTTCCGATAAACGGTTTGCTTCTCGTATTTCAAAGGGAAATATGTATTCTGCTGGTATTCAAATATTTTTCTAAAAATTTTGTTACCAGCAAAAATTGGAGCACCCCATTTCGGTTCACCTTCACCATTAAAGGTCAACACTTCAATGAGTTTGCGTGCAACAGGATATTTGCCTCCATCCCAACCCAGTAAAATGTAATAAGTATTTCCTTTGTGTTTATATTCAATTAATTGGTAATATACTGCTCCAAACCATTGACTAGAAGAATTCTGGTCCATTTCTGCGTGCGGTAAATCTTTCTTGGCATTCCGCAAAACATAAGTTTGACGTATATTTTTTTGGTTTGATAATAAAACGCCCCCAAAAGAGTAACTCCCATCTGTGAGAGGCACACTCCAGGTAAATACTTGAATGAGTGAGTCTTTTGTGGCCAGATGACTGTATTTCATACGCGGATTCATTATTTGGCTTGTTTTTTGGCCCTGTTTGAGCATTTCACCTATAAGGGAGGCGACTTCATATGTTTTTGTAATTCTGACCTCATCCTGGGGAGCCGTAAGCATAGTATCCCAATCGACCCATAATTTTCTAACCATCGTACTATCTGAACCCATCATAGGCTTTAGGCTCATAATGACTATGAAAATTAGTCCTGTAAAATTTTTCATCATTATTATCATTTCGCATATCACATCGGCCCTTGCAAAGTTATAATTTTGCAGGTCTATAAGCAGATGATGACACTGGAAGAAAGAATTGGAGCATTTGTGCGTTTGGGTAAAATTATTCAATGTGCCCTGGGTGATAATGATTCACATGATTTAAGCTCGCAAGAATTTAGCCTGGCAAATGAATTAAATTTTATCATTGAAGATCATGTAAATACTAATCCATGGTTTGATGCTTTTCATGTAAAGTTTGCCTTGAGGGCTATAGTACGAATGCTTGATGAACCTGCGCTCAGGAAATGGATTGAGGCCTATCCAGAACTGCAAGCCAATGGGCAAAAAACTGTTGCCCTTATAATGGCTGGAAATTTGCCCGCTGTAGGCTTTCATGACTTTCTATCTGTTTTGGTTGCCGGCCATTCAGCGCTCATACGTACCTCGAGCGAAGACCGACGACTTATTCCATGGATGGCAGCGTGTTTGCGTGTTATTCATTCCGATTTTCAATCGTTCATACATTTCACCGAAGAGCCTCTGCGGGGCTTCGATGCAGTTATTGCCACTGGATCCAACAACTCAGCCAGATATTTCGAATACTATTTTGGCAAATATCCTCACATTATTCGCCGCAACATGAACGCTGTTGCAGTCATCTCTGGAATGGAAACTTTAGTTGAGCTTCAAGGCCTTGCCGATGACATCCTTTTGTATTACGGTAGAGGATGCCGCAGTGTTTCGCAATTGCTCGTTCCTGAGGGGTTCGATTTCAATCCTATTATCAATGCACTTCAGAAATATGCCCATTTTGTCAATCATTTTAAGTTCTTCAACAATTATGAGTATAACAAAGCTGTAATGCTCGTCAACAAAGTTCCTCATTTAGATACAGGTTTTTTGTTGCTTACTGAAAACTTATCCATTCATAGCCCGTTGGCTGTAGTTCATTATCAATATTACAAAAGCATTCAGCAAGTGGAGAATTATTTAAATGCCAACACTCATTCTATTCAGTGCGTATCGAGCACGCTCCCGTTGGCTTTTGCTCATGTAAGTCCAGGAAATACCCAATTGCCCTCTCTGGACGATTATGCCGATAAGGTTGATACGTTAGCTTTTTTATGTAAGGTAAAAAATTTTGCAAAAAGTATTTGATATTAGAAATTTTATCTACCTTTGCAACCCTAAAATTTAGCGTAAAACCTATGAAAAAAGATATTCATCCTTCTGATTACAGGCTAGTGGTTTTCAAAGACATGTCAAACGATTATGCATTCCTTACCCGTAGCACGGCCAAAACCAAAGAAACTATCGTTTGGCAAGATGGTAAGGAATATCCTTTGGTGAAATTAGAAATATCGCACACATCTCATCCTTTCTTTACCGGTAAAGTTAAACTTGTGGATACCACGGGTAGAGTGGATAAGTTTATGAATAAATACAAAAAACACTATCAGGATAAGCAGAAATAAGCTAAAGATTGTGGAATTTATTTAGCCGGCAGTGCCGGCTTTTTTATTAACTGAACTTACCTACTTGTTAATATGTTTTTAATAAAAAAGATAAAGAAGTGCGCATAATTTGTAAATTTATATTAACATTGAACCCTGAAAGCCTGTAATACCGCTGACTGTTTAAGTTGCTCAATTTAAATATGATAAAGCAATGAATTATATTTTATTTGATGATTTTTCTCGCAGCAATTTATTGCCTCTTACCTTCACCCGTCCCGTTGCTGAACTGGTTGCAGGCATACTCACCATTCGTCAAAAATGGGAGCTCATGCTTGGCGCTCCAACATCTACCCTTACCGAAGAATATCTTTCTGAAAAGTACCCCTTGGTTAAGGGTGAGGACAACATGTTGATAAATGCTTCTATCGTGCCCAATGAGTCTCTGGTTGAAGCGATCAAAAAATTGGAGCCCAATCATGCGCTTCTCAGCAATGATGTTATTATTGCTTTACATGTTGAAGCCGCCAGTCTTGATAAAGTAGGGGAGGGTGACACTGAAGGTATTGAAGAAACTGAGACGAATATAGATTTTATTAAGATCAACTATCCATGGGATTTGTTTAGTTTCAATGACAAATATATAGCGGATGATTTTCAATTAATCACCCGATTCAGGCGCTCAGCCCCCATATCTTCATCCAATCGGGTGGTTGATGCGGGGAATATTTTTATAGAGGAGGGTGCCATTGTAGAAAACTGTATGCTTAATGCATCGGCGGGCCCCATTTATATCGGAAGAAATGCTGAAATATGGGAAGGAGCTGCCCTACGCGGGCCAGTGGCTGTTCTCGACCATGCTATCGTTAAAATGAACGCCATCATCTATGGGGCCACCACCATTGGCAAGTATTCAAAGGTTGGGGGTGAAATTGAAAACTCTATAATTCTAGGATATTCCAATAAACCTCATGCGGGTTTTATGGGACATTCTGTTGTGGGCGAATGGTGCAATATAGCAGCAGGTACCAATGTTGCAAATCTCAATAATACCTATAAACCTGTCAAGATGTGGAATTATACCCAGGGGCGGTTTATCGATACAGGTCTCCAATTCTGTGGACTTATCCTAGGCGACCAT
>CALJNV010000089.1 GCA_937981455.1 uncultured Bacteroidales bacterium
TTTATGTCGTTGGCTGGTCTGTTTCTGATAACTTTTCTTGTGGTTCACTTGAGCATCAACATTTTCATACTACCTATCACAGAAGACCATGAGCAAATATTCAGATCAGCGGTAGAATTTATGACAACCTTTCCGCTCATCAAAGTTATGGAGGTAATCTTATTTTCTGCATTTATTTTGCACATCATTTTCGGCCTTGTGCTTCAAATTGAAAATTGGATGGCTCGTCCGATGGGTTACGCTGTGAAAACAAAATCTCCTACGGATTCTCCTTTTTCTCGTTTTTCCATCCATACCGGAATTATCATCTTTATTTTTTTAATCATTCACTTCATGAATTTTTATTTCGTGAAACTGGGATGGGTGGATCCCCCGGCGGGAACAACTACAGTGAGTGGTAATCACGATTTTTACAATATGGCCCTCAACGTTTTTAGCAATCCTTTCTACAGTATACTTTACATTGTTTTGATATTGGGATTGGGCTTTCATCTTCATCATGCTTTTCAGGCTGCCTTTCAGAGTTTAGGACTTAATCATCCAAAATATACACCCTGGATTAAGGCTATAGGGTTGATATACAGCATAGTAATTACTTTCGGATTTATCAGCATACCGTTGTACTTTCTGATAAAATAAAACAATACAAACGAGATATGACCAAACTTAATTCTAAGATACCTGAAGGTCCCCTGCATCAGAAGTGGACCCATTATAAGGCCAATCAAAAACTGGTAAGCCCGGCCAATAAAAGGAAGCTTGAAGTTATTGTTGTCGGCACCGGATTGGCTGGTGCCTCTGCGGCTGCATCGTTTGGCGAAATGGGATTCAATGTCAAGGTATTTTGCATACAAGACAGTCCGCGACGTGCCCACAGCATTGCTGCCCAAGGGGGTATTAATGCGGCCAAGAACTACCCCAACGATGGAGATAGTATCTGGCGTCTTTTTTACGATACCATTAAAGGGGGCGACTATCGAGCGCGCGAAGCCAATGTATATCGATTGGCAGAGGTAAGCAGCAACATTATTGACCAGTGTGTGGCCCAGGGTGTTCCATTTGCCCGCGATTATGCAGGATACCTTGACAATCGTTCATTTGGTGGTGCTCAGGTTTCGCGTACCTTTTACGCCCGAGGCCAAACAGGTCAGCAGCTTTTGTTGGGAGCTTACGGAGCTCTGAGTAAAGAAATCAAACGGGGTAGCGTTCAAATGTATACCCGCCACGAAATGCTTGATCTGGTGCTTGTTGACGGCCGAGCCCGAGGTATAATTGCTCGAAATCTGGTTACCGGCGCCATAGAACGTTTTGCAGCTCACGCGGTAGTTCTGGCAACAGGAGGTTATGGAAATGTGTATTTTTTGTCTACCAATGCTATGAATTCTAATGCCAGTGCAGCCTGGAAAGCGCATAAGCGGGGGGCCTTTTTCGGAAACCCCGCTTTTGTGCAGATTCATCCCACCTGCATACCTGTTCACGGCGATTATCAAAGTAAATTGACTTTGATGAGTGAAAGCCTTCGCAACGATGGTCGCATCTGGGTGCCTAAGAAAAAAGAAGATGCTGAAGCTATTAGAGCGGGAAAACTCAAAGCCAACGATATATCTGAAGACGACCGCGATTATTATCTCGAACGTCGCTATCCGGCTTTTGGAAATCTCGTCCCTAGAGATGTTGCCTCACGTGCTGCAAAAGAACGCTGCGATGCCGGTTTTGGCGTGGGACTCACAGGCCTGGCCGTGTACCTCGATTTTGCTGATGCCATCCGACGCTTGGGAAAAGATGTTATCGAAAGCCGTTATGGTAACCTCTTTCAGATGTATGAAAAGATTGTGGATGAAAATCCTTACGAAACACCTATGATGATTTATCCAGCTGTGCATTACACCATGGGTGGCCTATGGGTTGACTACGAATTGCAATCTACCATACCCGGTTTATTTGTGGCCGGTGAAGCCAATTTCAGCGACCACGGAGCCAACCGACTGGGGGCCTCAGCCCTTATGCAAGGCTTGGCCGATGGATATTTTGTGCTTCCATATACCATTCAGAATTACCTGGCCGACCAGATTACCGTGCCCAAATTCCGAACCGATTTGCCTGAGTTTGATGCTGCAGCCCAAGAAGCCCGCGAAAGACTTGAACAATTGCTGAGCGTGCAGGGTAAATATTCTGTGGATACCCTTCACAAACGCTTGGGAAAAATCATGTGGGACTATGTAGGAATGGCGCGCGACAAAGCCGGCCTAAAATTTGCCATTGAAGAAATTCGAAAGCTCCGGAAAGAATTCTGGGAAAATGTGTATGTGCCTGGTACACTGGAAGGGGTGAACGATGAGTTGATGAAAGCCTCTCGTCTGGCTGATTACCTCGAGCTGGCTGAGCTTATCGCACGCGATGCTTTGCATCGGAATGAATCATGTGGTGGGCACTTCCGTGTGGAATACCAAACAGAAGACGGCGAAGCCTTGCGCAACGATGAGGAATTCAAATACGTTGCAGCTTGGGAATGGATAGGTCTTGATGCCGAACCCGTGCTCCATAAAGAAACACTCGATTATGAGTTTGTGGAAATAAAAACCCGTAATTATAAATCCTGATAAACATTTCCTGAACCTTAAACACCAATCACTATGAATTTTACATTAAAGATCTGGCGTCAGGAAAATGCCAAAGCTAAAGGGAGATTTAAAACCTATAAGGTCGAAAATATCAGTCCCGATTGTTCTTTCCTCGAAATGCTCGATATACTCAATCAGCAGCTCATTGAAGATAAAATCGAACTGCCGGTTGATCCTATTGCCTTTGATCACGATTGTCGTGAAGGTATCTGCGGCATGTGTAGCTTATACATCAATGGTCGTCCTCATGGACCTGAGCAGGGTACTACGGCATGTCAGCTACACATGCGTAAGTTTAAAGATGGCGATACCATTACAGTTGAACCTTGGAGGGCCAAAGCTTTCCCGGTTATCAAAGATTTGATGGTTGACCGCAGCGCCTTCGATAAGATCATTCAGGAAGGGGGATACATCTCAGTGACTACAGGAGGTGTTCCCGACGCCAATGCCATTCCTATTCCCAAAGAAGATGCAGATCTGGCCATGGATGCAGCAGCTTGTATAGGTTGTGGCGCCTGCGTGGCTGCCTGCAAAAATGCCTCGGCCATGCTCTTTGTAGCAGCCAAGGTTTCGCAGTTTGCCTTGCTTCCTCAGGGTAGGGTAGAAGCCGAAAAACGTGTTCAGGCCATGGTGGCCAAAATGGACGAGCTCGGATTCGGCTCATGCACCAACACCTATGCCTGCGAAGCCGAATGTCCCAAAAATATCTCCGTTGAAAATATCGCCCGCCTCAATCGTGAATATCTTAAAGCCAAAATCAAACATGCCGACCGTAAACGCGAAGCAGGAGGATTTGGTTGATTCACATAAATGCACTTTGTTTGATGATAATAAGGCTGTTCCAGAAATCAGGGACAGTCTTTTTTAGTTGGGAACTTAATTCAGCTATTAGCGGGCTTTTGCTATACTGCGGATTTTTGCGGCTGCTTCGCAAGCACGGATAAAAATCTTTACAGAAATCCATACAATTCCGTATTTATCCATGTTTATCCGTGAGTCAACTTAAGCCCCCAAGCACCATCTATCAATTTCTCGCATAATTGTCGGTATATGATTCGTGCAAATTTCCTCTTTGTCTTTCAGCGCGATGTCTTTAAAATTTTTTGGGAAACCTAAAAATTAATATCAAATGCTTAGGGTAGCCCGTAAATTTTTAAAACTTTTTTATTGAAATATTAATTGACAAATATTTATAATTAGAAAAAAACCAAACTTCCAATTTTGCCCTGGGTTCGGGTTAGAGGTCGTATTTTAGCATCCTTACAAAACTTTTAGGCATGGAAAGTAAGACTATGAATTTCAATGGAAAAGGCTTGCATTACAAGATCGACGGTAGCGGCGAAGCTATAGTGCTGCTCCACGGATTTATGGAAACGGCCAATATTTGGGAGAATTATGTACACGAGCTGGCCCGCAATTTTTTGTGTATAGCACCCGATCTGCCTGGCCATGGTGCGTCGGATACACTGGGCGAGGTTCATACTATGGACCTTATGGCCGATGCAGTGAAGGCCATTCTGAATGAAAATAAGGTGAGTTCTTGCGTGGTAGCTGGCCATTCCATGGGAGGGTACGTTTCCCTGGCTTTAGCAGAAAAGTTTCCTGAAATTATACGAGGCCTGGTGCTGTTTCACTCCACCGCCCTGGCTGATACCGACGAGGGAAAACGAAACCGTGAACGTGTTATTGAAGTAGTTCGGCAAAACAAACAGTCCTTCATTGCTCAGTTTATTCCCTCTCTCTTTGCAGAATTCAACGTAGAGCGATTCAGGCCGCAAATCGACCGATTGGTGGAGGAAAGTCTTCAAATGGAGGCCGAAGCCATCATTGCAGCGCAAGCAGGCATGAAAGACAGACCGTCGTATTTAGATCTTCTTATAAAGGCAGATTATCCTGTATTATTTATTGCAGGTAAACACGATAGCCGTATACCGGTTGACAAGATATTGGCGCAGGCATTACTTCCCCCGCATTCCGAGGTTTTACTCCTCGCTCAGGCAGGCCATATGGGTTTTATCGAGGCTTTTAAGGAGACCCTGGGGGCTATCCGATACTTTGCCGAAAGAGCATTTTATTGGAAATGATCTGCTTGACGAATCTATTTCCCTCTTGTATTCGGGTGGGATTTCTTCCTTAAAGCCTCCATTAGCTTGAAAAATCCTTTGCTTACCATTTCTCTGAAGGCTGCAGAGTCGGGGTTGAGGACAAAGTCGATGTGTGCGTCATTTGTGGAAGGCTCCAAGGGGCGTCTTGCGGCATATTTTTTCATCCATTCGAAGGTTTCGTCCCCCTCCATAGCTGCGGACTTGGGTATATATCCAATAACAAGGCTGTCGCAATAATCTTTGCAGAGGAAAACTTCCCAGAAGTCATTGTTGCGCAGGTTTACAACCCAGAAGTCACCCCAGCGACGTAACGTAAGATCCCCGTTTTTCAGGCTGAAATGAAGGGGAGAAGTGAGCCCATAATAACTGATTTGATTGGTTTCTACCACGAGACTATCGCTGTCTCCATTGCTATAAATACCCTGAAAATGTTCAGGTATTTCAAGTATATCGGCCACACCGAAAGGTTGGGGGTTTTCGAAAGCCGCACCAGTGCAAGCACTTAACCCTATAATCATCATTAAAATAAAACCAGGTAAAATGATCGCTAATATTTTCATAGTGAGGGATTTTTTTTAAGGGTGATTAAAACAATTTCTGCGGGGCAGTTAAAGCGTACAGGCATGCCACTAACACCTACACCGCGCGAGGTATATCCTTTCATAACACCTAATTCCCAAAGCCCAGCGTTAAACTGTTTTCCTTCATATTGGTGGCTGAGAATAGGTAGCCCTTCTTTAAGACAAATTTGCCCCCCGTGGGTATGGCCGCATAGGTAAAGATTGTATCCGTTAGCTGCAGCTTCGCGAGCCAATTCTGGAGTGTGAACCAATGCTATTTTAAAATCGTATCCTTTCGTCTGCAAACTCATTAAAGCCATCTCAGTATAATAATAATAGGGGTCGTCGGTCCCAGTAATCAGAATTTTTTGTCCTTCCTTCTCTATTTCTACCGACTCGTTGACCAAAAGATTTATGCCGGTCTCTTTTTCGTAGCGCGACATAAGCCAGGTGTCATGATTGCCAAGCACAGCAAAGGTTCCATAGGATGCTTGAATATAATTAGCGAGGGCATACATGGGTTTAAGGATGTGATTAAACAAACCATGAATATCTTTTCGATAGTCGCCTGTTAGCAAACAGATATCAAATCGCAGATTTTTAATTTTTTTAATTATGATGGCGGCAAATCCAGGAATACTATCGATATGTAAATCAGAGAGATGTAAAATAGTGAAGCTGTCGAATGCAGGGGGTAGATTGGAGTATTCGAGGGTGATATGAGTGGTTTTAATGGTTTTGGCATTTCCATATCCTTTACGATAGAGCCCTGTAAGTTTGAGGAGGAATCCAAATAATCGAAGGAGAAAAAGAAAAATATCCCAGCGCCTTCTGCTTTTCCGCCCACTTTTTCGATTCAAATAGTGGAGACTTTCCAAAACAGATCGCTGGGCTGCCCAAAACAGTCGAAATTCACGCCGCGTCGCTTCATCATTTAAAAATCGCCAAGTTTGCATACCCCAAAATTTTTTGCTTAAAGGAAATAAGATCCATTTAGAGTTTATTCAATTCAATTAAATTAAATATTTTAAGGATATTATTAACCAGGTAATGGCCTTTGGGTATTATTATCTTTATTTTGCTGGAGCTTTTCATGCTGGATGACTGAATTGTAACCTGAACCCATTTATTTTATTTTGTTGATAAATTTTTCAGCAATTTTAGTCGCAAGATTTGGGTGAAAAAAGTTATTGTCGAAGTTTTTATGCAGTATGCTTAAATAGTACTGATAGTATAGATATAATTGGTAAAGGTAGGAAATTTGAGCCTACCAAGGTAGTATTTATTTTCTATAAATTCTGATGTCAGAAACCTGATTATAGTTTATTTATAAAATGGGAAATAAAAAGATTCATAGACTGGATTTAATTCTTGTGGTCTTAAAGAGGTTATGGTTCGAAAATGGATGCGATATAGGCCGGTTTATCTAAAGGCAGTTCGCGCACAAGGGCTATGAGTTTTTTTATAGAAAATGACTGGGCCTCCTCAGGGTACAACCACTCGAAGGCAAAGCAACCCTCAACACAGTTGTACGGATTTACTACCATGGTAAATGCTTCACCTGCGTTTTACACATCATTATTCCAAAACTCTGAATACGAACCCCCTGATTGCTATTCTTTTCTTCGTCTATAGTGGGAAATCAAGGCATTTTTAACCGAGCTATACCCCTATAATAACTTTTACCTGTAATAGTCAATCCTTCTCTAATGTATGTTTAATATCTTAAATAGCAGTTTAAATATCTGTGAAGGAAAGAGAAACCGGCCGCCAATTTTTCTTCATTCCTAAATTGTTACTGGCCCAACCATCGCGAAGCAGTTTTTTTGTTTTTCAGTTTTGCACACCGGTTTTATATATACTACTTCGGTTTTCAGAAGGTCATTCATTAATTTTTCTCCATTTTGCTTGCAAAGCCGCAGAAGTGAAACCATGTAATCGTGTTTTAACTTTAATCGAATTCTCTTGGTTAGTTCTGCGAAATTAAAATCTTTCAACTTGGTTATGAGAAACTGCAGGTGCACAACAAAATAGCCTTTTCAACAAGAGGTCTTAAGTTAATTTAGAAGAAAAACTACGATCCGCTGGAATAAGTAAAACTGGAATAGGAGCCAAGCGTGCAATGGCATGACTCACACTTCCAATGAAGATTTCCTTGAAAAATCCGCGACCCTGGCTTCCAAGTACAATCAAAGAATAATTATTTCGAGACTCAGCCAGAACCTCTTCGGCCGGAATACCATATCTTAAAATAGTTTCAACATGTTCGGCTCCTTTTTCTAAAAGTAGCTTTTTCCGCATTTCTAATCGTTCATTATCTAAATGATTGAACTCCTCCAGTTTGTGCATAAGATGTTTTCCGATTTTTATTTTATCCTGAACGTGCATAATCGTTACATCCTTGCACCCATCCTCAACCAGCCGCACAACATAGTTAAATGCTCTAAGGGAAATATCAGAAAAATCGGTTGCAAAAAGAATTTTCGTTTTCAGTGATTGGCATGTGGTATCTATCACCGGTTTTCCATCCACTTCGGTTATGCGGGTTTTTACCAGAAGCAGGGGAGTTTCGTGGCTGTGAATAATTTCTGAGGTGGTTCCTCCAAAACGAAATAAGTGATGGGTAAAAGCACTTTCTCCATGTGAGGATATGACAATAAGAGAGATCTTTTTTTTATTGGTCACTACTTTAATTTCCTCTGAAGGGAGGCCGGGAGCAATTTCGAGGGAGCAGTTTAATCCTTGATCTTGAATGATCTTTTGCAACTTTTCTAAATCGGGCAACACCTTTTGTTTTATGCCTTCTGCCAAAGCGTCTAAGTGGCGAATACCACAAGCATAAAATAGGATAACTTCTTCAACGCCTATGGTCTTGAAGTCCTTTAGACAATTTATTACAGCTTTTGAAGCCTCAGAAAGGTCGGTTGCTACTAAAATTTTCTTAAACATAATTTCCTCCTATGATTTTTAAGGTTTCGAAAGAATCTGTTAAACAACCCAAAAAGCATAATTTTAAATTTTTATTTATACAAATTTAATCTTTTTTTATTGTTCTTGTTAGCATCGAGGCTTGGAATTGCTGTGTAAGTCTATTTGATTTTTATGTCGATGCACTAGCAGGTGCGATAGGTTTATAATTTTAAACCGAACAACAGGGAAGAAAAATTTGATGAAACCCCTTGCGGGAATCAAAACTTATTGTACATTTGCAGCGCTAATTCAATGCCATCTATAGGGTCTGGTAGTTCAGTTGGTTAGAATGCCGCCCTGTCACGGCGGAGGTCGCGGGTTCGAGTCCCGTCCAGACCGCAAAAATCCTGGAACATTTCCGGGATTTTTTTTTGTAAGTATCAGGAATTCAAGCAGGTTTTATGTTTTCTTCTAAAACAAATCCGACAATCCATTGTTAAAGTATCGGATTCAGTAACTTTGTACAAAAATTACATTAAAATATTAGCATATGTTATTTGACATTGAGATGATAAGGGCTTTTTATGCGCAATATCCTCAAAAAGTGGAAGCGGCTCGCAAGCTTTTAGCACGCCCTATGACCCTGGCAGAAAAAATTTTATACGCTCATTTGGCTGGTGCTCTACCTGAAAAACCCTTTCAGCGTGGAATAGATTATGTAGATTTCAATCCCGATCGCGTGGCCATGCAGGATGCCACCGCCCAAATGGCCCTGCTTCAGTTTATGATGGCAGGGAAAAACAAGGTGGCAGTGCCTACTACGGTACATTGTGACCATTTAATTCAGGCCAAAACCGGTGCCGCTTCAGATCTTAAAAGTGCCTTGGATAAAAGTTCTGAAGTGTTTGATTTTCTGGCTAACGTATCCAATAAATATGGTATCGGATTCTGGAAACCCGGGGCTGGTATCATTCATCAGGTAATACTCGAGAATTATGCTTTTCCTGGAGGAATGATGATAGGTACTGATAGCCATACGCCTAATGCCGGAGGCCTGGGCATGGTTGCCATTGGAGTGGGGGGTGCTGATGCTGTCGACGTCATGGCTGGAATGCCTTGGGAGCTCAAATTTCCTAAACTTATTGGGGTTAAGTTGACGGGCAAACTGAGTGGTTGGACTTCGGCCAAAGACGTTATTCTTAAGGTGGCGGGTATCCTTACAGTCAAAGGGGGTACAGGTTACATTGTCGAATACTTTGGTGACGGAGCTCTTAACATCAGCGCTACGGGAAAGGGAACCATTTGCAATATGGGGGCTGAGATTGGCGCCACCACCTCTTTGTTCGGATACGACGAAAAAATGGAGATATACTTAAAGGGAACTGGCCGGCATGAGGTAGCTGAAATGACCAACCGCATCCAGGCCTATTTGACAGGTGACCCTGAAGTTTACGCTCATCCAGAAAAATATTTTGACCAGGTTATCGAGATCAACCTTTCTGAGCTCGAACCCCATATCAATGGTCCATTTACCCCCGATTTGGCAACACCTGTCTCAAAATTTGCCGAAGCAGTTCGAAGCCACGGCTGGCCTGAGGAACTCAGTGTAGGACTCATCGGAAGCTGCACCAACTCTTCTTATGAAGATATTAGCAGGGCCGCCTCACTTGCCAAACAGGCCCTTGAAAACGGTTTAAAGTTTAAATCGGAATTCACCGTTACACCTGGTTCGGAACAGGTCAGGTATACCGCAGAAAGAGATGGATTTCTTAAAATATTTGAGAAAGCAGGTGCTATTGTATTAGCCAATGCTTGCGGTCCATGCATCGGTCAGTGGAATCGCAAGGATGTTCCCAAGGGAACGCCGAATTCAATCATTACATCTTTCAATCGAAACTTTTCCCAGCGTAATGATGGTAATCCGCAAACGCATGCTTTCGTCGCTTCCCCTGAAATTGTCACCGCAATGTCTATTGCTGGAACGTTGAACTTCAACCCTGCGACAGATACTCTGAAGGGTAGCGATGGTGCTGAGTTCCAACTTGCCGCTCCGTCCGGGGACGAACTCCCGAGCCGTGGATTCGATCCCGGGGAGGATACTTTCCAACCGCCTGTTGACGA
>CALJNV010000090.1 GCA_937981455.1 uncultured Bacteroidales bacterium
GATAGGCTTTTCTGGGTCAATTTTACCGGCCGATAAGTAATTAAGGTCGTAGCAAACAATATTGGCATTCTTGGAACGGGCAATGATAAACAGCCGAGAATTTGCCGCTGGGTTGTCGGACTCGGAGGGTAAAAAAGCAAAAAGCATTTGTGGCACAAGGCTTGCTGTTAGCAGCAAAAGCGTTACAAACCTATGTATACTCGTTCTTTTCATTGAATCATCTTACCTTGCAAAGGTATCAACTTTATCATAAACCCAGATGTGCAAGGCGCAATTATCGTGCATGAAAATTCGAATGTAAAGAAAGGGAAATAACTTTAAACTCAATAAATTGTTTAACATAAATCACTTGTTCAAAAATTAATACTCTATAAAAATGTTTATACCCATTGTCAGCAAAATGCTTAAAAAATCAATTAAAACAAGCATAGGCTTGATAATATGGGCAGGTATAATTCTGCCTATAGCCGCGCAAAATCCTCATAATCCGGTTTATACAATAATTAGAGGAAAAGTTACTGATGGTGCTACCAACGAACCCATTCCTTTTGCAAATATCTATTTCAAAGGCACTACTGTTGGAGCTACTACAGATTTTGATGGAAGGTATGAAATAAAAACCACTACCCCCAAAGACTCCCTGACCGTAACAGTAATCAGCTACAAGCCCAAAACAAAGAAAATAAAAAAAGGCGTTACCCAAACTATAGATTTCCAACTCGAGCATGTTTCATTTGACCTGAATGAAGTAGTAATTGAGGCCGGAGAAAATCCGGCTTATCCAATTGTACGTAAGGCCCGAGACAATCGTAAATTATTTAACCCTGAAAGTCTCGAGGCATACGAGTACGAGAGCTACGTAAAAATGGACATCAGCATTGATAACATAGGGAAAAAGTTTAGAGAAAATAAAACATTCCGACCCTATGCTCAATTGCTCGATAGCTTGCGACAGGCTGCTGGAGAAGAAGGTAAATTAATCATTCCGTTTTTTCTTTCCGAACAACTGTCCAATGTTTATTACAGAAAAAGTCCAGAGCGCAAGAAAACCGTAGTAAAAGCCACGCGTATGGATGGCCTCATTTTGGATAATTTTCAGATTCTAGAACCCTTTATCGGAAAAACCCTTCAGGAATATAACTTTTACAACAACCTTCAAGAAATTCTCGATCGCACCTTTATTACCCCGCTGGCCAACGGATGCTTTGCATTTTATGATTACTATATAATGGACACTGTCGTGATAGACAATGACAGCTGTTTTGAGCTTAAAGTAAAACCGCGCAGGCCGCAAGATCTTGTTTTTTCAGGGAAAATATGGATCAATGCCCAAGATTACGCCTTGCGACGGCTCGATCTTGAGGTTACTAAATCGGTCAATATTAATTTTATAGATAAATACAAGGTGCAGATGGATTATGAAAAACAAGAAACAGGCCATTATGTACCAACCAAAATAAGAGTGCTTGTAGACTTGCAACAGACCAGCGATTCGGCCGTCGGGTTGATTGGAAAATATTATATTGCCAATAAAAATTGGGTGCTCAACAAGCCTCATCCCCTGCCCTTTTATCGCGACAATGTTATAGTTGAGATGTCTGCCAAAAACTATAAGGATGATTTCTGGGACGAGCAACGCAGAAAAATGCTCACAGATCATGAGCAAGTTAAGAACTCATTTCAGGTCATTGATTCATTAAAAAAATCCAAAAGGCTCACCTTAATCAGGAAAACACTGAGGATTTTGTGGGATGGATATTATAATACAGGGCCGGTAGAACTAGGACACTGGTACACCATGTTTGGCAACAACCCCATCGAAGGATTTCGCTTCCAGGCA
The DNA here is from genome assembly GCA_937981455.1 of uncultured Bacteroidales bacterium. Taxonomy (GTDB): domain Bacteria; phylum Bacteroidota; class Bacteroidia; order Bacteroidales; family TTA-H9; genus UBA2030. The sequence continues at coordinate 1,841 of CALJNV010000090.1, forward strand.
TCTGCACGGACAACCATAGATTGGCACGATAAGTGGATACTCAGTGGACATTTTGCTTACTCATTCAAGGATGAGAAACCCAAATACAGAGCTTCTGTAGAAAAGTTTTTTGATAGAAACCGCTGGAGAAAACTCGGGGTGCGCTACACCTACGACATGGAGCGCCTGGGCGTGGACCCAGAATTTCTCGAAGCACACGTTTTTCTTAACTACATTTTTCTTTTCGCCTCTCAGTTTGGCTATCTGGAGCGCATGAGCCTGACACAGGAAGCCCGTGCCTGGTATGAAACCGACCATTGGAGAGGTTGGAACAGCAAGTTCATGGTGCGCTTTAAGCACTACAATCCACAGGGATCCTACCATTTTGCCTGGTACGACGATAATAATCAGGTCCACGACCAATACCGAAGTGCTGAGCTTCACTTTGTAACCAGTTACTCCAAAACCCGCACATGGTTGGTAGAAAAAAACTGGCGCTACGGTGCTGAAGCCCTGAAATCGCAATTGTGGACCTTCCATGCCACGCTCGGGTTTAAAAATATTTTTGGAAGTGATTTCACTTTTCAGAAACTCGGAGTTAATGTGATGCATAAATGGAGAACTGGCTACGTCGGGCAACTCGATTATAGTTTAACCGGAGAAATAGTATTGGGTAAAGTTCCTTATCCTGAGGCTATCATACCCCAGGGCAATGAACCTGTTTTCTCAGCCGAACGAGCCTATAATATGATGAACTTTTTCGAATTTGTAGCCGACAAGTCGATAAGCGGCATATTTCTCCATCATTTCGATGGTGTTTTTCTCAACCGAATTCCTATGTTGCGCAAACTCAAATGGAGGGAGGTAGCAGGTTTTAATTTCATTTTTTCCACCTACAGCAAGGAAAACTATATACGAACCGCGGACAACCCCACCGGCCTGCTTCCCCCCAAAGACAACAACGGCTTCGATTTGACCCCTTTCCGTATTATGGATTTTAATAAACCCTACCTGGAAGTATCTTATGGTATAGAAAATATATTGAAAATCATTCGAATTCAGGCTTTTCATCGCCTTTCTTACCTCGAGCCTGGCCCCGATGGACGCATCCCTCCCAAATTTATGGTCAAAGCAAATTTCTCGATCCGGTTGTAAAGATAAACCCTCAAAAACTGCTTTTTGAATTATCTAACAAAATATGCTTTTCTGAGACCCTGGCAAAAAACCAGGGTTTCTTTTTAAGCTGCACCAACCATTAAATGAAGTTTTTAAGGATTAATGGCCTCAATATTCCTAATTCGTTCTAGTAAGTGAGGATGAGAATAATGCAAAGCAGCGTACCAGGGATGTGGGTCAGGATGACTTAAGTGGGTTACCGACAATTTTTTCAAGGCACTGATCAAGTTATTTCCCAACCCCAGGCGTGTAGCAAAAATGTCGGCCTGATATTCAAATTTTCGAGATAAAGCATTAAATATCAAAGATAAAACAATTGAAAGAGGCTCATAGAGAATTCCAAAACCTATGAAACCTAAATGGAAGGAAGACTTAGTAACTAAAGGACCTCCGACAGCCTGGCATAGGGGTAAAGCCCAAGAAGAACCTGGAGAAATAAACAAGGAAAGTAAAAACAACATGAAGCCGGTTTGTAAAATGCCTATTATCAATCCCTGGGTGGTGTGCTTGTGCCGATAGTGGCCCATTTCGTGAGCCATTACAGCCATAATTTCATCCGTGGAATAATCATTCACTAGTGTATCGTACAAAACGATTCGCTTTTTGGGTCCCAGGCCTGCAAAATAAGCATTGGCCTTGGTGCTTCGCTTAGAACCGTCTATTACATAAATATCTTTTATTTTGAACTCCAGTTTTTTACACAGCTCTTCAATGGCCCTCTTCAAATCGCCTTCTGGCAGTGGGGTTTGTTGGTTGAATAAAGGAACTATCAAATGGCTATAAAACAAAGTCATAACGATTGAAAAAAGCGTTATAACTCCCCAAACCAGCAACCAGAAGTCTTTTCCTGAAACCTGGTAAATACCAATGATAAGGTACATCAATGGCCCACCGATGACTAAGATTAGCATAAAACTTTTCAGTCGATCTCCCCAAAAAGTTCTTGGGGTAGTACGGTTGAATCCAAACTTTTCTTCAATACGAAAAGTGTGGTACCATGAGAAAGGCAGTTGATACAAACCAAGAACCAGTATTATAATTCCAAAGAAAAACAGGCTTTGCAAGGTAGGATTGATGACCTGGCGATTCATTAAGTGGTCGAGCCAACCCAGAATACCTCCTTTAATGAGTCCAATCGTAATTAACAAATTCAAGCCGTCCTCGAATCGGGAGAATCGTAGATTTGCATGAAAATAATTTCTTGCTTCATCCAACCTTTGCTGCGAATACACATCTTGAAGAGGCTTGGGAACTTTCAGGGGAAAATGTCGTCGATTGAGTTCTCCTAAAATATTACCCACAAGATAGGATAAGACAATCATTAGGATGATTACCCATTGTAAAACCATGTAATCGATCATAAAATTTGGCAACGATTTGTTATCACAATGCTAAACAACTAGAGAATTCCATGATATTTTCGTATTCCCCATTCGGCCGCAGCGAGTAAGAAAAGAATCACCATGAAAGGCCAGAGATCAAACACACTTCTGAAACTTTCGTCTTCAAAAACCTGAACAAAAGGCGGAGCTTTTTGCTTAATGAGTTCAGGCAATTGTTCCATTTGATTTAGATAGATCATTTTTCCCTGCGTGATTGCACTTAATCGGCTAAGCAATAAGTGATCGGCCGTTAGATTGAACATTTCGGCCAGGTTTTCTTCAACCACAAACATCCCGGAACTCGTATAATTTTTACCGGCGTAAGAAGTTGAAGCCTCCCATTTCCAAATACCGGGCTCAAGCAAACCAGCATCCAAAGCATAATCTGACTCACGACGGCTAAATAAAAAGGGGTATTCGTTGCCCTGACCATCCTTCATCTTCAAATGAACATCCGGCTCGTTTATCCTTTGGAAAGAAGGGTTAAGCAATTCTGCTACAAAATACGCGTGTTCCCCCTGCTTTAAGCGTTGAGGTGCCTTAACCCTAAAATTGCCTTTTTCTGCACCACTAGCCAGATAAAGGATTATGGAGGTCATAAGTTCTTTAAATTCTTGGTGAGAATCCAGCTCCTTATACAAAATATTTCGCCACCACCACAACCCCTCTCCGCAAATAAAACCTTGAGTTCGCTGACCATTTCTTGAAAAAGCCACTAAGGGATAAGGAGTTTCAACGCCCGATATTTTTTGATAAAATAGCACTTCGGTTCCAGGCCTGGCTTCGTAAACCCCTTCAGGTCCTGTAAGTGGAGGCAATATGCCCATTTTATCTATTATGCGATTACTGATCTTAAACAAGCCAAAACCGTTGTTAAAAGAAGAATAAAAACTACTTGTCTTACCTGTAGGAGAAGATATGGAAATACTGCAATTAAGCTTATTAAAACGCGACACATCCGTCTTACTACCTAAAATGAAAAGCGACGGCTTTTGTTGCTTTTGCACATCCTCAAGGAGGTTATCTATACCATATTGGGCAGTGGGTAGTCCTATAAAAACAACCAAATCATAATCATTTATCGTAGAATTCCATTCATCCATCGACACCCACACGACATCAAACATTTCGCTTTCCTTAAAAATTTCATGCAGAGCCCCCACATCGGGGTGAGGGCCCTCAGAAAGCAAGAGAATACGCGTGGGCTTCTTACGGGCATCTATGAAGATCGTAGTGGCGTTGTTCTTAAGATTTGCTTCGTCTTTTATAGCTTGAACGCGGATAGAATACCTAAGAATACCCTCACGCGGTGCATGAATTAGTGGAGTAAAAGTAAAAGATTGGTTGTTATTGATAATTGAAACCTCTTGTTTCCAAACGACATGGTTGTCAAACAACACCTCTATATGGCTCTTTTTCCCTGCTGCACCATTGGCTTTAATATTGATTTCCAATGGGAAATTGTTGCCTGCGAAAGTTTCACGATTGTAAAAGATTTGACGGAGTGCAAGGTCGGTAAGTACTCCTGTATCTCCGGTTGCAAGGGTAAAAATGGGAACCTGAAAAGTTTGGGCAACACCTATCGGATCTTTCCCTATGGTATTGATGCCGTCAGTTACCAATACTACTCCAGCAAGTTCACCCGATAAGAAGCGCTGGTTTAGTTCCGAAAGAGCATTACCCAATGCAGTCTGAGTACCTTTAAAATCAAGGGAGGAAACAGATTTTTGAGGAAAAGCGTCCCCATCAAATTGCCAGGTTACCACTTCATAATCGTTTGAAAGTTTTTCCTCAAGAAAATGACTCAATCCAGGTACCAATGTACGCACTAGCTGTGAATCAGCTGATTGTACCATAGAGGCTGAGTTGTCTATCAATACTGCTAAGGCCGGCTTATGGTAAGTGGCTTTTGTGTGGTGCAAAAAAGGATCGAAAAGCAACAGAAAGAACAGAGAGACTAAAATGAAACGCAGGAGAAAAAGCCCTCGTTTAATTGATCGATTAAAATCGTTTGAGCGGCTGTAAAGCACAAATGCATAAAGGAGGCCCGCCAAGGGGCAGGCCAACAAATACCACCAGGGATATTGAGTAATAAGCGACATAAACAAAACTCACATCACCATGCCACCGCACACATTGACAACCTGTCCAGTGATATAGGAAGACAAGTCGGAGGCCAGAAAAACGCAAGCATTTGCAACGTCGTCAGGCTGGCCGGCCCGACGCAAAGGTATTTTTTCTGCCCATTCTTTTTTAACATCTTCAGGGAGTTTGGCTGTCATTTCAGTTTCAATAAATCCCGGAGCAATAGCATTGCACCGAACATTGCGCGAGCCTAATTCCTGAGCAATAGATTTTGTAAATCCAATCATTCCCGCCTTGGATGCTGAATAATTGGATTGCCCTGCATTGCCCTTCACACCAACTACCGATGACATATTAATTATGCTTCCTTTGCGATTTTTAAGCATTACTTTTTGTACTGCTTTGGTAAGATTAAATACCGATTTTAAATTCACTTTTATAACTAAATCCCAGTCGGCTTCAGTCATTCGCATCAAAAGATTGTCACGGGTAATACCGGCATTGTTCACGAGAATATCAATGGTCCCGAAATCATTAAGTATTTCATTAACAAGCTTTTCACTGTCTTCAAAGGAACTAGCATCCGAGGTATAACCCTTAGCTTTGACACCCATGGCCTGTAACTGTTTTTCGAGTTCAAGCGCATTTTCATCTATTCTGATATCGCTAAAAGCAATATGAGCCCCTTCAGATGCAAAACGCAAAGCAATAGCCCTGCCAATTCCACGGGCGCCACCCGTGATCAGTGCGATTCTACCTTCAAGTAACTTCATTTTCTTAATTAGATTTGGGTTCAACCGGGCAAAGATAGAAAGTTTTTTATAGCTTTTGAGGGGAGTATTTCTGGATATAAAAAATCCTTTAAATATTTAACTCATTTGTTTTAAATTACTTACTTCTAGAGAATAACACTTTAAAAAATATGTATTTACCTCTATTCCATAAATGCACGTATCAATAAAAATTTTTTATTCTGGCTACAATTATAAGTTTTGCCTTACTATAAGGTGTGCAATAATGTGCTTCTATTCTCTACAACGTTTACCCAAAATGCCAAGGGAAGAGAAAGGAATAAATTGTATTAAATTTGGGGCATCAAAATCACCGCATACTCACTGAATATAAATTTTTTAAATAACAAAGTTATATGTGGGTTAAAAACATATTGCTTACCTTTAGTATAATCCTTATGAGTTTTTTAATGCTTAAAGGGGAGGGCACTAAGCAAATTATGCCAACCGCAGGTAGCTTTGGTGAATTGCAACTGATGCCGTCGTTCAGCTCATTTGCTTTATACGATTGCCCGGTCGACGACAGGCTTTGCATTCATATTAAAACTGTAGGAGAAAAAATATGCTTCGGTTTTGGCGAACGCCGCGATAACAACGGAAATGTTATATCCGACGTCCAATATCGTCTAAGACGACCCGACGGAACGATTGTCATGGGGCCTGCTTCGCTACCCACCTCCGGAGCAGGCTGGATAAGCACCTACAACCAGGCCGTTATTGGACCCAACAACCTGGCTGGTAATACAGGTGGATATTCCCCACTCACTCATACAGCTACCATGACGGGAGACTACTACATTGAGTTTAACTTTAATAGCGGCTGGGGAGGACCCGATCGCTGCCGCTTTAAATATTTCGACATTACTGTAGGAAATGCAGCTAATCAGGAAGTTGATGGAAGAGTTTGGTCGAAAGCATGGCAATTTACCTCTGGCAATCAATCCAACGATTTTCTGGGAAAGTTATATGTATATGCCGATGATGGAATTGTTACCAAAATCGATTTCAATGGAATACAGCCTTATGTCTTCACGGTTTACTGCAACATCAACGGCATTACCAACACAGGGGTATTCGAAAATGACAGAAAATCGCGCTCGGGGACGGGTTGGAATGTAAATGCGCAATACAAAATTTTTCTCAACGATCCTGACATCACTGTATACCCTACAGGCTCTTTTGGAGCTATTACCGCACCCATAACTACAGATAGTCATTGCGATGGAAATTTAGATATTTTCGTAAGTGTAAATAAAACCGGAAAAGTCAATATTTTTTTAGATATCAATCCACTTCCTGGGGCTCAGCCCGAAGACGTGAGCCTTACTTCCAATGTAAGTGTGGGGACAAATACAATAACCTGGAATGGAATCAATGGCTTAGGTCAGCCTGTGGCAAGTGGTACACAAATCAGTTTAACGGTAACATACATCAATGGATTAACCAATCTTCCCATGCGCGATCCTGATACTCAACTTTACGGGTTTATTATCGATTTAATAAGGCCTTCAGGGCCTCGGCCTGCCATATTTTGGGATGATTTAGAAGTTGGAGGCTCTGTTGAATTGATAGGGTGTACAAGCACTTCCGGATGTCATTCTTTTCCCTATTCGGTAGGCAACAACAACTATATCAACACGTGGTGGTACGCCTCCAGCACCACAGGAGATCCTGTTACGGTTAATTATCGTAGAAGTTATGCAGGAACCTCTAATATTGCCATTTGTGAAGGCGATAGTGTTTTAATTAATGGTTCATGGGTAAGCACCTCAGGCACCTATGTCAATGCATTGACCAATATGCAAGGTTGCGATAGCATTATAACCACAGTCCTTACACTCAAACCCCGCCCCATTTTCGATTTAGGACCAGATACTACAGTCTGCAACGGACAGTCTGTTCAATTGAGTGGCCCTGTGGGTACCAATTTCACTTATCTCTGGACGAAAGATGGTAGCAATATAGGCATCACTCAAAACATTACGGTAACTCAAACCGGCACCTATTCTCTCACGGTTACTGCTCCCAATGGATGTAGTTATTCAGACTATGTAAATTACACCAGCTTCCCCATCCCAGGACCTCTTTTAATAAAACATAACTAACCGGATTAAACGTTTTTGTCTTTTTGTATCTAAATTTAAAATTACTAAATCTACTTTCTTCCATACAGCTTCCCATGATTTATTCAAACCCTTCGGCACGTATTTATATATGCAAAATAAGATACCTGCTTTTTATCCTTGCTATAGGGTTAAGGGGCCTAACACATCCTAATTTATTAAGCGCTGAAGGAACCAGAGAGCTTCAACCCAACTCTGCCCATATACCCCAACTAACACTCAGTTATCAAATGCCTGTTACAGGTACTGAAGGAGGACCTTTTGCCACGCCTGTTGCACCTCCAGAATACCGCCTCTGGGTGAGCATAGCCCATCCTACGGAAACTGTTCATTTTGGATTCAGAAAACAAAGTGCGAACAACATTCAA
>CALJNV010000091.1 GCA_937981455.1 uncultured Bacteroidales bacterium
TTTATCAATCGCATACACATATCGCGAAATTCTCTATCGGTGTAGATTTTTCCATCCGATACATGGAAGATTTGGTCTTTATAAGGGCTCTCGGCAGCCAGCATAATGGCCCGGGCCAGATCTTTAACATATACGAAAGTGATATAATGGGGTTTAAATCCCACTGTGGTTGCCAGGCCTTTTTTTACCACACGAAACATTACCAGGTAATCTTTATCGCGTGGCCCATAGACACCCGTAGGCCGAATGATGATATAACTGAGATGGGAGTTGCGTACGATTTGTTCAGCCAACAATTTGCTGCGCCCGTAAAGGGTATTAGGCCTTGGTTCATCGTTGGGAGATATGGGTTTGAGGGAGATCGGATCGCCGGGGCCCACTGCGGCTAAACTACTCATCAGTATAAAACGGCCTGGTTCGTTCTGTGAGCGTCGTAGCACCTCTGTCAATCGGAATGTATGATTAGCATTGACTTCCATAAATTCATTCGGGTATAGGGTTTTAGTGAGACCCGCATTATGGATAAAAACATCAATGCTTCCATAATTGGTTTTAAGATAATTTAAGGCATCCAGCATTTTGTGGTAATTCGTAAAACCGGGTCGGAGCAGTTCGACGGAAGAAGGAAGACTTCCTTGCTGGCTTTCTTCTCTACCCCAGGCGATAACGCGATAACCTCTGTGAAGCGCTTCTTCTACCAGAAAACTGCCAATAAAACCTGTGGCACCTGTGATGACAATAGTTTTTTCAGACATGATTAATTTTTGATTGATAATGCAGCTCATCCCATTGGTTTCTGTGTTTTTCTAAAAGATGCTTGGCTTGAGCAATTAATTCTTCAGGGCCTGTTTCAGCATTGAGCCAGTGAATTTGAAACCCTTTACGTTCCATACGGCGAAACCAGGTTTGCTGACGTTTTGCAAATTGATGTATGGCCGTATTGAGCTGGGATGTCATTTCTTCGAGACTCAATCGACCGTGAAGGTATCGGCATACGTAGCGGTATTCCAAACCATAGAACTCCAATTTATCGGGTGGAATTCCGCGTTCAAGCAAGCCGCGAACCTCTTCTATGAGTCCATTGTTCAGTCTATTGTGCAACCTTTGGGTTATTCTGCGGCGAAGTTCTTCTCGTTGTGCTGTTATACCTATAATAAAGTAAGGTGGGATAGGAGCGACTTCTTTGGGTTGATTTTTTTTCCAGAACTCTATTTCAAGGGCACGAACCAGTCGGTCGCGATCGGTAAGGTCTGTGGTGTTGTGCAATGGACGCATGGCGGCCAGTAGGTGTGCAAGCTCCTTGTCGGAATATGACTGAAGTTTTTCTCTAAGTTTTTGATCAATAGGCACAAAAGGCAAGTTGTATCCCGCAATTACGGCCTCTATGTAAAGGCCGGTACCGCCGCATAGAATTACTTGCTTTCCTCGCTGCAGTATGGTGGGTTTTACACGATTGTATTCTTCAACAAAATCGTAAACGCTGAAAGTATCACCCGGAAAACGTATATCCACCAAATGCCGGGGCACCTGGTATCCATTTACATCGTAATCTTGCAGGTCTTTTCCTGTACCAATATCCATGTTTTTAAAAACTTGGCGCGAGTCGGCGCTAATAATTTCACCTCCAAAGTATGCAGCCAGTTGCGCTGCCAATCGGGTTTTACCTAAAGCTGTTGGACCTGTGATGATAATCATTTTTGAAAATATTTTTGATTGACAAAAGGCGACGCCTTGCGTATCAAATATTCTGATTCTTCCAGAAACATTCGAATAGTGTTGAGAGTTTGAATGGATAATGAAGAAAAGGGCTCTCTTAAATAATGAAACTCACCTCCGGGTAAAAGAGCCAGAAGGTCGTTGAGAGCCGTCTCAATGGAAATTTTCAAATCGGCCTGTGCCGTTTTACAATATTGTAAAATCCTTAACCCATCAATCTTTTGCATACAAGCTCTCATAAAAGTATGTACCGAGCAGGCATTTGCGCGCAAAGGTTGCCATATTGAGCGAGTCTTAAAAGTTTTTTCTAAAAAATCGTCGAGAGGTGTTGGTAGGTCACTCTTAAAAAGTGATTCGAAACTCTCGAAAGTTTGGCGAATGGGAATAAAAATGGAGGGGGGGTAAATAGGGTAAGACGCCCAATTGCCACGATGCCCTTTGATCATGGCGGGGCCTGTGCCAAAAATAACTCTATCCGAAAAACGGCCGGCTGGATATGCCTGGGTAGGTGCCCACGTTGCGACAGGTCCATTTTTTATCAATTTTTGAATGAAATAAAAATCTTCACCGGCGGTAAATGGGGTGAGTCCTTTGAGTCGTCGATAAACTTTTATCTTTGTGGCCATAGCCGAACCCAGTGCTGTAAAGGCATAGGGATTATTAATTAAAAGCAGGTTGAGCGCATATGCTCTCATATAAAGCTCGTAACGAAGAATACAACGATCGGCTTCTTCATCGTTGTTTAGCGGATGATGATAGGGCAAACATAATCCTGTAATTTCAGGATATTTCTTATACGTTTCTTCAATAACTGCGAAATATTCCGGGGGGTAAAAGGTGTCTGCATCAATGGAAACAATCAGTTCATCGGGTAAGCCCAAGGCAGCGATATAGTCCATGACCGCCTTTCGGGCTTGCCCCACACCGCTTGCATGCTCTGGCCAACCCTTTCCTTTTGAGGAATGATCGATCAGGTGAACTTTCATTCCCGAGCGACCAAAGGCTTCCAGCATTTGTAAACATCGCTGATTGTCATCGATAATATGCTGTTTTTCAGGAATTCTATGATATGAATCGGGTTGATTCACGCAGGCTACCAATTCTAAGTTTTTAAAATCTTGCCGGGTTAAGCTTTCGAAAAGGGTTGGCAACCATTCCGATT
>CALJNV010000092.1 GCA_937981455.1 uncultured Bacteroidales bacterium
CTTTTGCGGGTAAATTAAGCATTTTTACCGGTAAACATGTCAACAAAAAAAGCCCACCACGATATGGTGGGCTTTTTGTTAAAATTGTTTGATAAGCTAATTGAAGATGTAACGAATGCCTATTTGGCCTTGCCAACGAGAGCTGATCAGACCACTATCATCAATACTCCAAACGTCACCTTTGGGCTTTTGGAAAGTGAAAGTAGGTATGGTTTTATTGCCTTGAGGATCTTCCTTGAGTCCCTGGAAGGTTAGGAGAGGATAGTTACCGTAATATCCAGATACATAGTATTTACGCCCCCAATCTTTGTTGAGAAGGTTACCTAGATTGAATACATCGAAGGTAAGCTGAAGGGTGTTGCGCTTGCCCGCTACATTGATGTATAAATCCTGAGCCAGATGTAGGTCAAAGTTGTGTTCGAACGGAGTGCGTGAGGAGTTACGTTCGGCATACATTCCGCGGCGCGAATTCAGATAGCTATTACTTTCTATGAAAGCATTGAGATCTGCCCATTGTTGTTCTTTGCTAAGGATAATATTACCGTCCTTATCCTTAATATCAAGAAGTATGATATCGTTCTGATTTTTGGGAACATACATAAGTTCTAAACTCTGGCTGTCTTCGCCTAACCAAGATTTGCTGTAATCCTGGTAGCCCCATGAGAAACGCTGCCCACTTTGACCATTATAGAATACACCGATGGTGGTAGCAAAATGTTTCAGATAATTTATTTTCCAGGAGAGCAAACCCACAATACGGTGTCCCATATCAAAATCGGAGATGGCATAATCGAGATCATTTTTACCTCTTACGTTGGGAACCCTCCATTGTGAGCTATTTTGGGAGGATTGACCATCATTCATTGATTTGGCAGCACCAAAAGTATAGGCAAGACTTGTGTAAAGCCCATTTTCAAAAGTTTTTTGAATTTGGGCGGTAAGGTTGTAAGTTTCACCCAATGAAGTGTTTTTTGCCAAAATAATATCGGTATATTTCCCCAGTCCTTGAACCTTTTTCCACAGCGGGCGATTATCACCCGTAGCAGTTAGCGTTAACCCTGATTTAATATACGAGAGGTTGTAGTAAAGTACGTTGTTGATATTCTTTGTGTAAGTAACATCACCCGTTGCGATGAAACCACCGGGAAGTTTTTGGTCTACAGCGAGGCTCATACGCCATACCTGAGGAAATTTAAAGTCTTTAGCAAAAAGGTCAATCTGTCCTGAGGGAGTAACCGGATCACCAGGTTTCCAGCCGGGTTGATTGTTCCAATCGGGGTTGAAGACGAGATATGGGCTGGTGGGATTATTTGCATAGGTAACGCGCATACCGCCAAGCATCATACCGTTGTTGTTGTAGACACCACCTGGCCATACATAGGGAATGCGGCTGGTGAAAATTCCAATACCTCCACGCACCTGGGTTTGCTGGTTGTCGAAAACATCCCAGTTAAAACCAATCCTTGGACTTAATAAAAGCTGAGGTTTCGGCATTTGCCCGGTTTTTGCTCCCAATAGGTCCCAACCGTTTTGCTCAAGGATGGGAATGATATTGTTGTTAAAATCTTCATTAACTGTAGGGTCGGTCAAAAACATGGGGATATCAACCCTGGCTCCAAAAGTGAGCTTCAGGTTGTTCAATGCCTGATATTCATCTTGAATATAGAAACCTAGTTGCAAGGCCTTGAACTTGGTTGCAGCGGTACTACCATCTCCTGTCATTCCATCAGTTAACGAGAAAGTACGATCAAATTGGGCGGCAGTATCGTTGTTCAAGAAATCATCAATAGTATTATAGGTATAGACACCAAAATTTTGACGAATGAAGAGGTTGTAAATGTTATAGAATTCGTTGTGAGTTCCAAAAGTAAAGGTGTGATTTCCGTTATACCATTCGAAGTTATCGGTCAAGGTGATAACATCTTGATTGAGCTGATTGGCCGTTGAAAACTGTTCACTTCCTAAATTAATGGTGCCTTTGCCATCGCGGATGCTGACATAGGGGAAGTTTGATCCTATGGGGTCGCGGTCATCCCGCACAAAAGTTGAACCTAGGATGAGATTGTTGGAAAATTTATTACCATAAATGCTCTTCAATTCTAAGGCAGAAGAATTGGTAACCGAGGGGAAATAAATTCCTGCATTTTCAAAAGTAATGTTGGTTTTGCTCTGGAATCCAGGTTCAGTTTTCGTTCCTTTGGTATATTGATGGCGGAAAGTGAGTTTGTGTTTGGCATTAATATTCCAGTCGAGGCGGCCAAATAGCTTGGTGCCTTCTAATTTTTTGGTTACTCCCTCAAAACTGCCGGGTTCATAACCATAGGACCGTATTTTTTCTACCAATTGATTGATTTTGTCTTTGGAACTGCTACCCTCGTATGTACTAAATTCAAAGGGTTGAGGCGTTTCATCATTTTGGAATTCAGCATTGGCAAAGAAAAAGAGTTTATCTTTAACAATGGGTCCACCCAGGCGTACACCATACGTTTTAGCCGAAAAGTCAGGTAATTTTTTGCGCTCTACATTAGGGTCATCAGTAGGAGTTTTGCCGGCAAGATCTTGATTACGGAAGAAATAATAAGCAGAGCCCTGTATTTCGTTGGTTCCTCGGCGCGTTACAGCGTTGATACCTGCTCCAGCAAATCCACCCAATTTAACATCATAGGGTGCAATGGCAATGTTGAACTGTTCAATAGCGTCCATGCTAAAAGGACTTATACCTGTTTGTCCTCCGTTAGTCCCGCTACCAGCTAGGCCAAAAACATCATTGTTAACAGCACCATCAATAAATATGGAGTTGTAACGATTGTTCATCCCTGCAACGGTCAGGTTGGGACCATCTGATGTTTCTTGAACACGGGCCTGCGGTGTAAGACGGGTAAAATCGGTCAAATTGCGACTGATGGTAGGCATCTTGTCCATCTTATCACGCGTGATATTGGTTTCTGCACCTGTGCGGTTTAAATCAAATATGGCGGCTCTCTCAGCTGTAACCTCTACACCCGTCAGAGCCGACATTTTCTCCGTTAGGTCAACATTAATGCGAGAATACTGACCCAAGGTAAGATAAATGTTTTCTTTGGTGTAAGTTTCGTACCCTACATAAGAAACTTTTAGGGTATAGGGACCTCCAACGTTAACATTAGGTAACCTGTAGAACCCATTGATATCTGTGGTGGTTCCATACTGTGTGCCTGATGGCACATGAATTAATAGTACAGTAGCCCCAGGTAAGGACTCACTCGATTTGCCAGTTACTTTTCCGTTTATACCAGAAGTGGTAACTTGCGAAAAAACAATTCCAGCACTCAAGGTTAAAAGTGCAATCACCAGAATACTACGGAATAATTGCTTCATAGAACTGAGATTTTGGTTTAGGGTTTTTTACAAGGTAAAATTATTAAGAATTAACCGAGTTGCTTAAAAGTGAAACATAAAGTTTTCAATGTATAAAAAAGTGATTATTAAATAAATAAAATTAATTAAATATATTTTGTTAAAAACTTTTTGATTCACTGTTCAGCAAACACGGGTGCAAAAATACGGGCCTTCATCCATTGGTATTTATCAGTGAAATAAAATTTATATTAATTTAATCTTAAGAGCGTCTACATTTCACGCTGCTTGTCAAGAAAATTTAAAGCGGAAAAGGTTGATTTCTCTTTCAGCCTCATTCTACGATTAAAGAGCTGTCAATCTGAGAATTATTTCCCTGAAATGATTATTGAGTTCACTTTTAAGTTGCCAGGTTCGGGCATAAATTTTATCCAACGAATATCTTCATCCCAACCGCTTTGGCCGCCCAACTGCCCCATGTATGTATGGGTTGCAGGGTTTTTAAGGATTCGAACAACGATACCTCCAGTAGTGGTACCGCCTCTACCATAATTGACTATTATTTTAGCGTCTTCTTTAGGTTCCTCAGCAAGAGTTATAACAAGAAGAGCTCGAGAAGTTTTGGCTTTTGTGGGTAGCTCATAAAGCTTTCCAATTCCGGCAATGAGGTTAAGGTTCGATGTTTCCAGCAGGGCTAAAGTGTCGTTAAGTGCTTCAAAAAGTGTTCTATGCAGTCCCTCCGCCGCCTCAGTGCGATGGGGTTCCAGGTGAAGGGCAATCAAATAGCTGTCGAAAGCTAATCCTAATCGGCCGGCCTTCTCCTCGTTTCTTGCCGCTTCAAGCGCTTTCTCATACGTAATGCCCTCCACGGCCCTGGGTGAGGTTAAAAGTTCGTTAATCATGCGAATTTTTTCGCGTGGATACGCCTCTTCTGGCTTGAAATGAGACGCTTTCATGAAAGCTTTGAGTGCATCGTTGTATAGCCTGACATCAAAGCAGCTATCGCCGGTGGACACTGCCCTGGAATAACTGGTTTCAAGAAAAACTCTATCATGTATCTGCCTTTCAATCTCACTTATGCGTTGAAGCGGGTAAACCTCATTCGGTTTGAGGGCACTTGCCTGACGTAAAATTAGTAAAGCTTCATTCAAAGCGCCTGTGTTTAAAATACTATCTGCTTGAGATATAAGCAAAGCAAACTTTCTGTCAAGAGCCTCTCGTTCCTTCATTTTCACTTTTACTCTTTCCAAACTATATAAAGCTTTATCATCACCCGGTTTCGAAAGGAGTGCTTCCTCATAATATTCCAGGGCTTTATCCCACTGTCCTTTAGCAAAAGCTGATTCCCCTTTTTGCATCGAGAGGGTATAAGCCTCTTCTTTGGCTTCTATTTCCTTGATAGTTTGAGATAAAAGTCTTATTTTTTCTTTAGGATAGATTTCTGTAGGTTTAATTTGAAGTGCCTGTTCAAAACGTTTCCTTGCATCGAACCATATGCCTTTCAATTCTAAGCTGTCGCCTTCCCTGATGAGCTGAGCAAATTTCTCCTCCTTGCGGAGCCATTCATTGAGCTGCCTTTCAAGCCTCATTAGCTTTTGCTTCAAAACTTCATCCCCAGGCCTGATTTGCAAGGCTTGTTTAAACTTGTCAATAGCTTCCGCGAATAGTTGCCTTTCTGACAGGGAATCACCCGATTTTACCCATTGGTTGAATCGATTGTTTGAGCGAATTTCATTCTCAATTTCGCTTTGGCATGACACTATTCTGGCTCTTGTTTGATCATCATTGGGATCAAGTTCAAGTAAGCGCTGGTAATAGTCCATCGATTCATGCCATTTCCTTTCTCCATACAAACGTTCAGCTGTTAATTTAAGTTGTGTTGTTTTTTCCTTAAAGGCTAGCACAACTTTATTTAAAGAATCACTTAAAGTAAGCTGTTTTAAGGCCTCTGTATGATTGGGTCTCAAAGCTAAAACCTTACGGTAGAAAACAGAAGCATCAACATATTTTGCATTCAAAAAATTTTGCTGAGCTTCTGCCATCCAGGCCTCTATTCGTGCTTCTTCCGAAGCTTTTTCCTGAAGCTTCTGCTGAGCATTTGCAATTTTTGTAGTGATTTCAGGATTTTCAGTATTTAGTTCATAAGCCTGATGATACTTTTTTAAGGCTTCCCCTGGCAAGTCTATTTTTAAGAGCGAATCACCAGACTTTGTCAGGCGGGTAAATAAGGCTTCTCTTTTTTGACGAATGGTCAGCAACGAATCTATGAAAAGCTGTTTTTGGCGGAGATGGGGATCGCCGGGAAATTTTTTAGACAATTGGCTGAAAGCTTTTTTGGCTTCTTCCAACCGACCTGCTTGAAGTAATTGCTCCGCATTGATTAGGCCCGAGGCATACTCTTCCTTCTGGCTTAAAAAGCCTTTAGCTTCAGCAATTTTTTGCCTGGCATAATTATCGTCTTTGACGAATAGCAGGGCTTCTGAATAACTATTAATTGCCATTTGCCATTCTTTCAAAGCCATTAAACTATCTCCGGCATGAATGAACGAAGCATAACGGGCATATAAGGTTTCTTGCTCTTTTTCAGACTGTTTAATTCTATTTAACAAATTTAATGCTCTGGGTTCATCGGGAAAAATGGCCAGGGCGTCTTTGATATTATGGTGTGCCAAATCATAGCGTGATTTTTTAAAATTTTGTTGGGCCAATAAAAGATGTTCATCAAACTTTTTTTGGTTTTCTTTTAAAATCCTTAAATTATTATTCAGATATGCTAGTCTTTCTTTAGGGTAAGATTCATAGGGTTTTAGCTGAGAGGCTTTGGTAAATGCATTAATAGCCAGTTCCCATTGACCTGATTCGGCAAGGCTATCGCCCTGAGAAATTAATAGGCGGAAATTATTTTCCAGTCGTTTCTCATTGGCCCATCGCAAGTCTGCATCTTTCTTTTTTGCAGCGGCATATTTATCGCCAGGCTTTAAAGTTAAGGCTTGGGCATAGGAGAGAGCTGCCTGTTCCCATTGGGCTGCATTAAACGCTGCATCGCCCATGGCTACAAAATTTTTGTACTGATCTAGCTTTGCTTTCGCGTCGGTCGCAGCGAGTTCAATGTTTCGAATTTGAGTTTTGGGATATTCCTCGTCGGGGTTCACGTCGAGTGCCTGGCGGTACAATTGAATAGCCTCAGAGGTATTTCCTTGCGCATAAGCTTTGTCGGCACGCTGAATAATTGTCGAATACATCTTTGCAAGCTCTTGCTGATAGGCAAGTATTTCTGCACACGTATTGTAGAATTCCTGCGCGCCCCTGTGTTCAGGTAAAATTTTTAAAGCTTCATTGATGATAGATAGGGCTTCAGTGTAATCCCTTTTATTGAAAGCGAATTGAGCTGAAGCATAAAGGGGATCAAATTTGGTAATAGCCAATTGCTTTTGATATTTGATTTCAGATTGCAGTTGCAAAGCCTTTTCATCTTGGGGCTTGAGCTCCAATGCAGCAGTTGCATGAGTAGATGCTCGATCATAAAAGCCTGATGAAAGCGATTTTTCGGCCTCGTGAATATGAGTATCAAATGCCTTTCTTACTTCAAGTTTTTGATTATATAATAACCTTAAATCATTGTATTGCTGCAAAATATCTTTTTCTTGTGAATTTAGCTTTTGAAGGTAAATCAACGCCTCTTCAGCTTTTTCCAAATTGTTATTGTTAAGGGCTGTTTGGGCGGAGAAAAGACTTTGAAGGGCTAACGTGCGGGTTTTTGCAGTTTGAGCTAAAATTTCATCGATTTCATTCAGCCGCTTACCTACGCCTGGGTGGCTTGGATTGAGCCGCTGAGCAAATAAATAGGCGGCGCGCGCTGATTTATAATCACCGGTTGAATAAACACTATCCGCATATCGAATGGCTTTTTTAAAAGCCAAATCAGGATTTTGAGCCTTCAGTTGCAGGCTTATTGTTCCTAAGTAAATCATGGTGGCTATTAAAACCACAATTTTTAATGTAGAGTTTTGAAAAGGTCGAAGCATATCCACTGATCGAAACTTAAACAATAATTTACGTAGAAAATGCAAAATTAGTATTTACCCGCTCAGAAGGCAGAGAGAAAAACAAGGTTATGGCTTTACAGGCGTAACCTTGTTATTGTTACGTTAGCATTTTACAAGTTTAACGTTACAACAAAAACTATTTGTTACAATTGTAAACCTTAAATTTCTTTTTATGAATTTTAATAATTTAATAACCAAACTAAAAAGTATTTTATTTAAATTATTAGTTTAAATAGAATGATAGCTTTAGGGTCAAAGGTAATTTTTTGTAAAAATACCTAATCAAATGAATTATAATAGTTTTTAATATTTTTAGTTTACAAATGTTAACAATTAATTAAAAGATACGACTTGTTTAACTTTGTAACACTTGTTTGATATTTTACTTAATGGTACTACTTTTGTAAACATCATGATTGAACGTTTACAAAAAATCATAAAGGATAAAAATATGACGGCTTCTCAATTTGCAGAAGCTTTGGGAATTCAACGGAGTGGACTATCGCACATCCTGTCAGGACGCAACCAGCCCAGTCTCGATTTTATCAAAAAATTAATAGCTCAATTCCCTGATGTTGACCTTTACTGGCTTCTTACAGGGGAACCCAAATTCTACGAGGCTCCAAAGCAGATGCCTTCGACACCCGATTTATTTAATCAGGGAAAACCCTCTGTGGAAAGTCCAGAGGTAAAAATGAATAAAACCACAGAATCCCTAAGGGAAACTGTGGTTCATGAAATACCCTCAATGAAAAAGCCCGAGGTAAGCCCTCGCCAAGAACATACCTTTCCTCAAAAAAGTAAGGTTAAACGCGTCATATTGCTCTACGATGATGGCACCTATGAGATCCTGATCCCAGGAGATTAGTCAAACCGTTCGAGCATTGAGAAAAAGAAAGCAGCTTCACGCACAGCGTTTTCATCTGAATCGCTACCGTGAACTGCATTTCGCTGAATATCGGTACCACACATAGCCCGTATCGTACCTTCTGCGGCTTTCGCTGGATCGGTCGCACCAATTAATGTACGATAAGCTTCTACAGCGTTTTCTTTCTTGAGTATGGCTGCCACAATGGGACCCGACGACATAAAATCAACCAAATCATCGTAAAATGGTCTCCCTTTATGAATCGCATAAAAGCTTGCAGCTTGTTCTTTGGTGAGTTTGACCATTTTCATGGCAACAATCTCAAATCCATGCGCATTGATGCTTTCTAAAATCTTTCCTATGCATTGTTTTTCAACTGCATAGGGCTTAATCATTGTAAAAGTAATGTTTCCCATATACAGATAAGTTATTGCAATAATTGAATCGGCCTTTTAACAGGCGAATTTAAGGATTGTTTAAATCCCTAAAATAAAGTCTTTAATTTTGCGGTATGAAAACATTGAGCACCCCCGGCATAAATGAAGCCAAACTTATATTAAACCTTCTCGCAGGAAAGAAAAATATTCTCATTATCAGTCATCCCAATCCGGATGGAGATTCTATTGGTTCGTCTCTTGCTTTGGGCCGTTTGCTCAGCAAGATGGGATTGCCCCCGACTGTAATTGTGCCCAATGACATACCAGCTTATTTAAACTGGTTGCCTGGAGTTTCGGAAATTATCGTTTACGAGAAAGATGTCCATAAAACCTCTAACATAATAGAAGAGTCTGAAATAGTATTTTTTATGGACTTTAATTCAATTAATCGTTTAAATGATATAGGAAAAATATTTCTGAGCCATAAAAAGACTTTAATACTTATCGACCACCATCCAGATCCTTCAGATATTTTCGAGGCGGTTTTTCATACCACGGAAGTTTCATCTACCTCAGAATTAGTTTATGAATTCATAAAAAAAGCGGGATTGCAAGATTGGGTGGACTATGAAATAGCTACATGTCTTTACACAGGCATCATGACCGATACCGGTTCCTTCAGTTATTCGTGTAATCACCCTAATACTTATTTTACCACTGCTGAGCTGATCACCTATGGGATTAATGTTCAGCGCGTTCATAATCTTATCTATGATACCTTTTCTGAGAATAGGATGCGTCTTCTCGGCCATTTATTACATGAATGCATGGTTGTTAAACCTGAATTTCGTACAGCCTATATGTTTCTCACACTCAGCGACCAAAAAAAGTATAATTTTCAACCCGGTGATTCGGAGGGCTTTGTCAATTATGCATTATCTATCAAAGGAATACGATTTGCTGCATTTTTTACAGAGAAAGAAAACCTTATAAGAATAAGTTTTCGTAGCAAAGGAAATTTTTCCGTGAATCAGTTTGCACGGAATCATTTCGATGGCGGGGGCCATTTAAATGCTTCTGGAGCTAATAGTTACTATAACTTACAAGAAACCATTGAGTATTTTGAATCCCTTTTGCCTAATTATGCTGCAGAAC
>CALJNV010000093.1 GCA_937981455.1 uncultured Bacteroidales bacterium
ATTTCCAAACCCTCTTTCATACCTACTAACCTTCATATATCATTAAATCTATTACCCCAAAAAACAAAAACTATGGAAAAAAAAGGCATGTTTTTTATTATCATGGGTATGTTGTTTACCACCCTACTTTTGGCTCAAGAGAATGTCAAGAAATTCGAGCCCAATGGAAAATCAACAGCTACAGTATTTTTCAATTACCATTATGACTTCACCCAAAACATTGAAAACAGATCTCAATTTGAGATTCTTCGGGCTTACTTTGGACACAACTACAATTTTAGCGAAAACTTTTCTGCCCGAGTTTTATTGGATTTTGAAAATGATGGAAAGAAATATGCTGCTTTTTTGAAAAATGCGGCACTTTTCTGGAAGGTCAACAATTTAATTACTTTGGAAGCAGGAGTAATAAACACCCATACATGGGATCTGCAAGAAAAGTTCTATGGATATCGTTACATTTTTAAAACCATTCAAGATGAATATGATTTTTATAGGAGCGCCGATTTAGGTTTTAAAGCCAACTTCAAACCTTTCAGTAAAATGGAGATGCATCTCGGCCTTTGGAATGGGGATGGATACAAAAAGCTACAGGACAGTTATGGAATGCACAAAATTTCTGCGGACATGGTTTATATGCCGGTTGAAGGGTTACTACTTAAAGCCTATTACGATTTCTTGCCCAAGCGCGATACTGCAGCCCATGTGAGCCCAGATGCACTAAAAACTCAGCAACTGGCAAATTTTTTTGTTGGCTATGAAAAGAAAGATGTTTTCAGGTTAGGATTAGAATACGATATGTTATTCAATGCCAATCACAAAAAAGATCAGAAGCTCACCGGGATTTCGATTTATGGAACATATGTAATAAATCACAATTATGAAATTTTTGCAAGGTTCGACCAGCTGGCCTCCAATAAAATGGGTTCCGCAAGTGAGGAATGGAACATTCAAAAAGACAATAGCATGATACTAACCGGGATTCAATATGCACCTGTAAAAGGCGTAAAGATGGCACTCAATTATCGACACTTTATTCCCAAGAAATCAGGCATTGATCTTAAAGATCAAATATATTTGAACCTGGAATACAAATTTTAAAGCCCTATGAGCACCACAGCTGAAAACAAGGAAAACAACCGGCGCAATTTCTTGCGCTCTGCTTTACTGCTTGGAGCCAGTGCCTCCCTTGCCACTTCAGGGGTACTGGTATCGCGATTGTCAAAAAAAACCGGGGATCCCCAAGGCGAGGGTACAATTGTAAAAATCCCAGACCCTCAAACCCTAAGAATTGACGATAATTCAGATGTTCTTTTGCGGATGCAGCAAGATTTGCGCAGAGCCTTAGCCAAACCAATGGAACAGCGCAAATGGATCATGGTTATCGATACCCGGAAATGTGTGGGCTGCCATGCCTGCACCGTATCGTGTATGGCTGAAAACAAGCTGCCCCCCGGGGTGGTTTATCGGCCGGTAGTGTCGGAAGAACTAGGCAAATACCCCAATGTGCAATTCCGATTCTTTCCCCGACCATGTATGCAATGTGAAAGCCCTTCTTGTACAGTAGTTTGTCCAGTAAAAGCCACATGGAAACGCCCCGATGGAGTTGTTGCCATTGATTATGATAAATGCATCGGATGCAGATACTGTGTTACAGCCTGCCCTTATGGAGCACGCACCAGCGATTTTGGAGAATACTATACTGATAAAACACCTGAAAAACAACCGTATGAGCTTTTGCCCAACCATGAATATGGTAAACTCTGGAATCGGCAAGAGGGTTCGCCCAAAGGAAATGCAAGAAAATGTACATTTTGCTTGCATCGCCTTAATGAAGGGCTTTTACCCCAATGTGTGACTACTTGCATTGGAAGAGCTACTTACTTTGGCGATGCCAACGACGAAGACAGCCTCGTCACGGAATTGGCCAAATTGCCCAATCAAGTAAAACTTTTAGAAGAAAAAGGTACCAAACCCAATGTAATTTACTTAATTTAAATATCATGGCTCCCAAAACACAAAATACATTGAAAATCCTATGGGCAATCATTTTTGCCGTGGGTACTGTTGCGGTTATTTGGAAGTTTGCCACAGGAGAACGCCTCGTAGGTTACGGTAGTTATGTTCCCTGGGGACTATGGATTGCGTTATACTTCCATTTTATCGGCATTGCAGGTGGTATTTTCGTAGTAGGAACTTTTGGTTATTTCTTGAACTATCCATTATTTCGACGCCACCTACGAAAAATCATGGCCATTGCCCTTGCCTCTCTTTTTGCAGGATTGCTCTCGGTTTGGCTTGATTTAGGTCATCCTTTCCGTTTTCAAAAAGTATTTCTTTCTCCAAATTTCGGTAGCATGATGGCGTTTAATGCATGGTCATACATGGCCTTTATGGCAACCATGATCATCATCTTTTTCCTATCATTGAAGAAGAAAAATCCGGATGATTTGAACGATTCTTCAGGTTGGCTTGTTCCTTTCCTCATTTTAGGTTTGGGCCTTTCGGTGGCCTTTCCCAGTCAAAGCGGGTCATTTTTTGGGGTGGTTGATGCCAGGCCATATTGGAATTCAGGGTTATTGTCTGTTATGTTTTTAACCTCCGCCATCACCTCCGGAACAGCGGCTTTGATGTTCTATTTTACTCTAATTGTTCACGATAAACCATGGGAGAACACATCGATGATTTATCTGGCAAGGGTACTTATAGGAGGTATTGTGGCTTACTTGGCTTCTGAATTTGCTGAATACAGCATTGCGTACTGGTCGCCCAATTCTCACGTACTCGAAGCAGCTCGCCTGGTGATTGAGGGCCCCTTTTGGTGGGTCTTTTGGATTGTGCATCTGGGAGGCATTGCTGCTTCTTTATATTTTCTTTTCGTAAGAAGGGATATGCCAGGGTTTGGCATTGCTGCATTCATCATTGCTACAACCTTTGTCTCAGCCCGACTCAACATTTTAATCCCCGGACAATCGATTGCTGAACTTAAAGGACTGAAAGAAGCTTTTTATCAGAGTCGGTTAAGCTTTGTTTACACGGCGACTACATTAGAATACCTGGTGGCATGCTTTATTGCAGCTTTTGCTGTAGGATTGGCTTATCTGGGAGTTGTCTACGTTGAAAAATTTGAAAAAAATAAACTGACGCAATTATGAACCCAAAAACCCACAACATAACGCGACGAGATTTTTTAGCCAAAGGGGCTTTATTAGGATCGGGAACTCTTTTAGCCTCCTCTGCTGATGGCATGGCAAATTCTGAATCTAAAATCCTCAACAATGCAAGAGAAGACTCACCTTATCCTCTGAACAATCCCGAGCAATTCATCTACTCAGTGTGTTTAAATTGCAATACGGGATGCGGTATCAAAGCCAAAATCCAAGATGGAGTTTTAGTAAAAATTGACGGAAATCCTTTTAATCCATGGAATATGGTACCCCATATTTCCATGAATGCCGACGTGGATGAAGTAGCAAAAGTAGATGCAGGCTTATGTCCGAAAGGACAGGCTGGCGTGCAAATTGCCTACGATCCTTACCGCATACGAAAAGTTCTTAAACGCGCCGGAAAACGAGGCGAAAATAAATGGATGACAATTCCCTTCGAAGAGGCAGTCGCAGAGATTGTTGAGGGAGGCAAACTCTTTTCGCACGTACCCGGCGAAGAAAATCGACAAATAGACGGACTTCGCTCAATTATGGCCTTAAAAGACAAGTCCGTTGCAAAAGAAATGGGGCATGACATCAAGGCTTTCTGGGATGAAAAAGACCCAGAACAAAAGAAACAACTCTTGGAGGCTTTCAAAATAAAATACAAAGACCACTTGGAAACGCTCATCGACCCAGAGCATCCCGATTTGGGCCCCAAGAACAATCAATTTGTCCTGGCATGGGGTCGATTAAAAGGAGGAAGAAAAGAATTTATCAGCAAATTAGCCGAAGGCTTTGGAACGGTAAATA
>CALJNV010000094.1 GCA_937981455.1 uncultured Bacteroidales bacterium
ATGTAATACTGCCTTGAATTTCCCTTTATTCTCTTTTGATGTCGTACCAGCTTGCATACATATTGTAAGCATTGGCAATTCTGAGCACCTCGCCTTCCAGCAAATGCGCATCAATTTCTTTAATTTGCTTTGCGGGAACACCGGCCCAGACTGTTCCTGATTTTATTACGGTTCCTTTTGAAACTACAGCGCCTGCCGCTATAAGACTGTTGCTTTCTACCACAGCATCGTCCATTATAATGGCACCCATTCCAATCAAAACATTGTCGTGAATTGTGCATCCGTGAATAATAGCCCCGTGGGCAATAGAAACATTGTTGCCTATGGTGGTGGGAGATTTTTGGTAGGTGCAATGGATAATTGCTCCATCTTGAATATTGACATTGTTGCCAATATGTATACTGTGTACATCGCCTCTAATTACTGCATTGAACCATATGGTACAGCGATCGCCAATAACTACGTCGCCTGTAATGGTTGCATTGGGTGCGATAAAACAATCTTTGCCAATTATTGGCATAATTCCCTTAACAGGTAAAATCAGTGCCATGGTCAAATCATTTTTATAATAAACCAAACAAATGGATATAACTTGTGTTTAAAGCTCTCCTTTGAAAGGATGTGGATTTATTAAGGTTTTATGTGTGGGTGGATAATCCAGGGTGTAATGAAGACCCCTACTTTCTTTACGGGCCATAGCCGATTTGGTAATCAGATAAGCCACTGCCACCAAATTGCGCAACTCGCAGATTTTTACATTTAGAATAGAGCGATTGTAAATATCTTCGGTTTCTTTGTATATAATTTCAAGCCTACGTAAAGCCCTTTCAAGTCGAATGTTGCTTCGTACTATGCTTACGTAACTGCTCATGATGCTTTGCAATTCGCGGATGGTTTGCGTTATGAGAATCATCTCTTCTGTCAGAACCATTCCTTCCGCATTCCAATTTGGAATTGCATTGCAATAATCTATGCTTGACAAGGCCTGCACTGAGTCGAGGGCAGCCCTATGAGAGAATACAAGCGATTCGAGTAAAGAGTTAGATGCCAATCTATTGGCTCCATGAAGCCCGGTGTGAGCGCATTCACCTGAAGCGTAAAGATTTTTAATGCTACTGCGGCCCCACTGGTCGGTGTGGATGCCTCCACATAAATAATGAGCCGCCGGTGCTACCGGTATCATAGTGTGGGTAATGTCGATACCTATACTGAGGCACTTGGCATATATATTGGGGAAATGGTTAATAAGGTCATCTTTAGGTAAATGGCGGCAATCGAGAAAAACATATTCATCGCCATGGATTTTCATTTCGTTGTCGATGGCACGGGCCACGATGTCACGAGGCGCCAGCGATCCTCTGGGGTCGTATTTTTTCATGAAAGCTTCCCCTTTTTGGTTCCGGAGTTCAGCCCCAAAGCCTCTAAGGGCTTCGGTAATTAAAAATGAAGGACGCTCAGGTGGATTGAACAATGCAGTAGGATGAAACTGGATAAATTCCATGTTTTCTATAATTCCTTTGGCCCGGTGCACCATGGCTATCCCATCACCTGTTGCAATGGGAGGATTGGTGGTAGAACTGTATACATTGCCTGCACCCCCTGTGGCCAGTAGGGTTATTTTGGCCAATACCGTTTTTATTTCATTGTTCTGTGTATCCAGCACATAGGCTCCAAAACAGGTTATGTCAGGTGTGCGTCGATTGACCTCTATGCCTAAATGATGCTGAGTTAGCAAGTCCACAGCAAAGTGATTTTCCCAAATGGTGATGTTGGGGTGTTCGAGAACCCGCTTCAGCAAGGTCTTTTCAATCTCCAGGCCAGTCTGGTCCTTATGATGCAGCACTCGGTATTCCGAATGCCCACCTTCTTTCCCTAAATCGAAGCGGCCTGTTTCTGTTCTGTCAAAGTCTACGCCCCATTCGAGCAGTTCTTTTACACGCGCAGTAGATTCGGTGATGGTTATTCTTACAATCTCTGGATTATTTAGCTCGTCGCCCGCTATCATCGTGTCGCGGATGTGTTTTTCGTAGGTGTCTGGGGTGTACATTACAGCGGCAATACCTCCCTGAGCGTAGCGGGTGGCTGTCTCATCGGCTCGCGACTTGCTAATAATCAGTACTTTGCCTATATTGGCCACCTTTAATGCAAAACTGAGCCCCGCTATGCCACTTCCTATAACCAAAAAATCTGTGTGGTAGCGCATTTACAAAATTTTATTGCAAAGGTAAACTGAAACGCGATTTCAGCTGATAACAGAAATAGATGCTTTTTTTGATTTTATGGATAATAAAAAAATATTTTGATGAGAATTATAAAATTGCAAATTATTGAGCTAATTTTGTATTACTGCTGACACCGGGGGATGAACCAGCAAAACCCTCGTGTTATGATATTATCTTTTTATTTCCCTGCAACTGTTGACTCTAAAATTTTACGGCCCATAAATTTCTTAAGCTGGGGGAACATTTTTTCTTTTGCACTGCTAAGTGCGATTGTATGGGTTTTTACTTCATGTCGAATCAGTTTAATAGCCGACCGTGATGAAGCTTTTATAAATCGTACGCTTGAAATTGCCCGCAAGGTAGATGCTTTATATCTGCAGCTCATTTCAGCCGACACTACCCACTTACAGTACGCTCATTATGCCGAAATGTGGGACATGGCAGAATTGGATATCCGACAATTGCGTTTGATGGCAGAAGCCCATCCCCTAAACACTGAGTCATCAAAAATATGCAGTTTATTGCTCGATACTTTTATGAAATACAAGGTGCTACACCAACGCAATAACTTCTATCCTCCTACTCTCATGCCTATCCACCGAGAAAGACTCTCCGAGTATTTTATTGCTCTTTTAAGTATTGAAAAAACAAAAGAAATCCATCACCGTTAAACCCAAGCATTTATGAATTTTAATGTAGAAGAAATTTTAAAGGGCCTTACTGAGGCTATGCATAGTCAGCTCACGGTAAGTGCCGCAGAGGTCCAAAAATACGCTACCCTATTTTGGGAAAGAAGAAATAAGCGATTACAAGAAATTGCGAGGTTGTATTCGGAAAAATTAATTCGTGAAGATCAGTTGCATGAGGAACTATCTGACGAAGGCCGATTATTAGAAGCCCAATTACTGGCTATCCATGCTATGGGTAAGGCCTCTGCCCAAAAGGCAGCCCATGCGGCCATAGATTTTCTTTTCAACTATCTGCTGAAATGGATTAAACCCATCTAATAGCGATAATTATGGAAGAAAACAATCCCCCTTCAATCTATCAATCGTGGAAGGCACGCAATGTCATTGCCCTAATCATTACTCTGGTAATATTGGGTGCCACGGTATTTGTCGCCATTGAGGCCATCAATAATCAAGCTAATTCCAAGTCGGGCTTAGAATTTGTTGCTCAAACCTTGCTTCCCCTATGGGGTACTTGGATTGGTACCATCCTGGCTTTTTACTTCAGCCGCGAAAATTTTGAGGCTGCAACCCAGTCCTATCAAAACATTATTCGTTCCATGAAACCTGAGGAAAAGATAGCGTCCATCCCAGCAAAAGAAGCTATGCTTCCTCTCGAAAAAATCGTTTACCTTGAATATGAAGAAACTTTGGCGCGCTCTCTCAGCGATATTTTGGCCGATGAACGTTTTAAGGATTACAATCGCTATGTTATTTTAAACAAAGATAAATCTTTGAAATACATGATTCATCGCACAACTTTCTTTCGCTTTGTGGCCGAAGTTTCTCTGGGCCTCACAGAGGTTGCACGCAACTCCAAAGAGCTTACACTTAGAGAAATGGAAGAACAGGCTTCCGATGCAGTAAAAGCACTCATGTACAAAGGGTTTACTTTTGTAGCGGAATCTGCTTCGCTACTTGATGCTAAAAAAGCGATGGACGCTATTCCTGAGTGCCAGGATGTTTTTATAACCCGCAACGGCAAACCCACTGAACCTATTCTTGGGCTCATTACCAATAACCGCATTCTCGATTATGCCAAAGTATAAGCTTTTCATCTCATTTCAATGATAGCACCGCATATTAAAAACAAAATAGAAAAAATTGTGAATGTCTTTGAAACAGGCATTCCCTATGGGCGCTACGACATGCTTGTAGTGATGAACGACGGACCGGCTGGCAAGCCTCAGATTACCTTCGGGCGTACCCAAACTACAGAGTATGGCAATTTAAAGCAGCTTGTCAAATTATATTGCGACCAAGGTGGGCAATGGGCTCAGGCTTTACAACCCTGGCTCGATAAAATTGGCAAAGAACCCTTGCATGCCAATGAGGTTTTTAAAAAATTGCTTAAAGATGCAGCCCAGAACGACCCCCTGATGCGCTCTGCACAGGACATCTTTTTCGATGAAATATACTACATGCCGGCTGAAATGTTTTTCGAGACCAATCATTTTACTCTTCCCTTATCCATGCTCGTAATTTACGATAGCTATATCCATTCAGGACGAGTCCCCGATTTTTTACGACGGCGATTTGGAGAGAGGGTACCTGCACAAGGAGGTCATGAAAAAGAATGGATTACCCGTTACGTGGATGTGCGCCACCAATGGCTCAAATACCATAGCAATGAAATTCTGCGTCGAACCATCTATAGAACCCAGTGCTTTAAAGATCAAATAGCCTCTGGAAATTGGATGCTCGAAAAGCCCGTGGTGGCCCATGGGGTTACCATTGCCTGAGTCTGCCCTTTGCTGAGCATTTGAATTTTTGCGGAACTTGAATTACTCTAAAACTAATTGTGTATTATTTACGATTTTTTGAAAACCAGAGTATTTTCGGTCATTGAGATAGGTGAAATATGTATTGATGCTATTGGATTTATCGTTGTCCTTTTATTCAGGTTAAATCTTAATTCGTTGATTAGCAATGTGTAGGGTCTCTGCGTTCGGTGCCATGTTGAATATATACCAAAACAAATTTTCTCAGACCTTGGCATAGGAGCATCCATTCACAGCGCATAGCCTTACAGATTTATATGCTGGGGGGTACGGGGTCTTCCGAAATAGGGGTTCATCTGTCCTTTTCGTTACTCAAAATGCCTATGAAAAAATTTTTAAAACTTTTTCACGTTCCACCCTCTGTCATTTGTGGGTTTGTTTAAAGGGTTGCAGCATTATAAACCTGATTTTTCCATGATGTTTGCTTTCGATACGATTTCCCCACTTGATATCTGTACCCAGGGTGCGCCAAAAGTTTGTTTCATTTGCTCTTAACCCTTTAGGAGGTAATGAAACGAAAATGTTTGATCTTTTAATAAACTCTAGGAGAATACCTGATTTTGAAAAACCAGGGGCCATTGAGAAGAAGAATCCCAACAAGCTGTTTGTGGGAGTCATTGCTGAAGTAAGTAGATGAAAAGTAATTGTAATGATTATTTTTTCATCTTTTCGAAGTACTTACAAAAGTTACTAATACCGCAAATTTTGCAACGTGGATTTCTAGCCGTGCAGACGTAGCGCCCATGCAGAATAAGCCAGTGATGGGCATCGGGGATGTATTTTTCGGGAATATGCTTTACCAATTGTTTTTCTGCTTCGAGGGGATTTTTTGCATTGTGCGTTAAACCTATACGGGCGGCTACTCTGAAAACATGTGTATCAACGGCCATGGCGGGTTTGCGAAAAACCACGGAGGCAATCACATTGGCCGTTTTGCGCCCCACACCCGGTAAACGTTGCAGTTGTTCCACATCTTCAGGAACGACCCCTCCGAATTCTTCCATCAGCGTGCGGGCCATACCTATCAGGTTTTTGGTCTTGTTGTTGGGGTAAGAGCATGATTTGATGATTTCGTATATATCTTCGTGTGATGCGGAGGCCAACGATGCTGCATCGGGGAATCGTTGGAAAAAGGCTGGTGTGATGAGGTTCACCCTTTTGTCAGTACATTGGGCCGAAAGAATCACAGCCACGAGCAATTCGTAGGGATTGGAATAAACGAGCTCAGTTTCTGCCCGAGGCATATTTTCGCTGAACCAGGCAATAAAACGGCGATATTTTTCTTCGGTAGTCATGGCGGCAAAGATAAAAAAACGGCCCCTGTGCAATGACAAGGACCGCAGTAAAGGTTGTTGTTTCAGCAGGGCCTACAACTGGTTGACCACCGCCTTGAATGCCTCGGGGTTGTTCATGGCGAGGTCGGCCAATACTTTACGATTAAGCTGAATATTGGCTTTTGCCAGTTTTCCCATAAATTGGGAATAAGACAGGCCGTACTGACGGACTGCAGCATTGATACGGGCGATCCACAATGCGCGGAAACTGCGTTTCTTTGCTCTGCGATCACGGTAAGCGTATAACTGACCTTTTTCCCATGAATTTTTTGCTACTGTCCAAACATTCTTTCTACGGCCAAACTGACCGCGCGTCCTTTTGAGGATCTTTTTTCTTCTGGCGCGTGAGGCAACTGCATTTACTGAACGTGGCATTTTGTTTGAGTTTTTGTTACGTCAGCGTTCTGATTTCAGAATCTTAGGTGCTGAACGTAAAGGTTTGACATAATTTTTAATTTTCTTTAGCAGGCAAGCATTTCTTTCACCGTCTTGAAATCAGCCCTCGAAACGAGCGTCTCGTGCGTGAGACGGCGTTTACGTTTGGTCGATTTTTTGGTCAAGATATGGCTTTTGTATGCATGACTGCGTTTGATTTTACCGGTTCCGGTGAATTTGAAGCGCTTCTTCGCACCGGATTTCGACTTCATCTTAGGCATTTTATGTTAGGTATTTATGGGTTTTAACTTTATTTTTTGGGGGCTAGCATTATATACATGCGTTTGCCTTCCAGCTTGGGTAGGTTTTCTACTTTCCCTACATCCTCTAACGCTGTTGCAAACTTTAGCAGGATGATTTCGCCTTTCTCGGTATAAATGATGGTTCTTCCTTTGAAGAAAACTTCCACCTTTACCTTGGCTCCTTCTTCGAGGAACTTGCGGGCGTGGTTAAGCTTAAACTCAAAGTCGTGTTCATCGGTGTTTGGCCCCAGCCTGATTTCCTTGACCACAACCTTGGCCGACTTGGCCTTCATCTCCTTCTGTTTCTTCTTCTGCTCGTACATAAACTTGCTATAATCCACAAGCCTACATACTGGTGGATTGGCGGTAGGAGCGATTTCCACCAGGTCCACACCCATCTCGTTGGCCAATTCCAGCGCTTCTTTAATGGGGATTATGCGCTGTTCTATGTTTTCGCCAACTACCCTCACCACAGGGGCTTTTATTCTTTCGTTTACCCTGTAATTATCTTCCTGTTTGTTTGCCTGTCTTCCGGAATCAGGCTTTCTGTTTAAGGCAGCTATAAATTTTCCTCCTCAATACGTTTAGTTAGACATATTTAATAGAAAACCTTGTGTTTTTTAATTGTCTAAGGTTTCCTTGATTTCTTGATGAACAGATGCGATGAAATCCGCCACGGTGAAGCTTCCTAGATCGCCTTTTCCCTGCCGCCTGACGGCAACGGTTTCTTCGTTCTGCTCTTTTTCACCGACTACCAGCATGAAAGGAATTCGCTGTAGCTCAGCATCTCTGATCTTCCTGCCTATCTTTTCATTGCGGTCGTCAATGAGCCCGCGAATATCGGAATTTTTTAGCAAAGTTAAAACTTTTTCTGCATATTCTTGATATTTTTCGCTGACAGGCAACACAATAGCCTGGGTAGGTGCTAGCCACAAAGGAAATTTTCCTGCGGTGTGTTCAATCATCACAGCTACAAAACGTTCAATAGAGCCGAAGATCGCTCTATGAATCATGACTGGCCTGTGCTTTTGATTGTCGGCTCCGATATATTCCAATTCAAATCTTTCTGGCAGATTATAGTCTACTTGGATGGTACTGAGTTGCCATTTGCGGCCTATGGCATCTTTCACGATAAAGTCGAGTTTCGGCCCATAAAACGCTGCTTCGCCTGGCACCAGCACCGGATTGAGGTTTTTCTCATTCGCGGCTTCAATTATTGCGCGCTCGGCCTTTTCCCAATTTTCTTCGTTTCCAATATATTTGGTTTTATTGTTTGGGTCTCGCAAGGAGACCTGGGCTATAAATTCTTTAAAGTCGAAAACTTTAAAAAGAAATAAGACAAGGTCGATAACCCTTAAAAATTCTTCTTTGAGTTGGTCGGGCCGGCAGAAAATATGGGCATCGTCTTGTGTAAATCCCCTCACGCGGGTGAGTCCGTGCAAAACGCCCGATTGCTCGTAGCGGTAAACAGTACCAAATTCTGCGTAACGCAAAGGGAGTTCTTTGTAGGATATTGGTTTACGATTGTAAATTTCGCAATGGTGGGGGCAATTCATGGGTTTCAGCATAAATTCTTCGCCGGGTTCGGGCGTTGAAATGGGTTTGAATGAGTCGGCCCCATATTTTTCGTAATGCCCCGAAGTTTTATACAGATTTACATTGCCAATATGAGGACTAGCCACTAAAACATAACCCCTTTGATAAAGCTCGCGTTTGAGGAAATCGGTCAGTCGCTCCCTGAGCAAGGCTCCTTTGGGCGTCCACAAAGGCAATCCATTCCCTACTTTTTGTGAAAAATGGAAGAGATCCAGTTCTTTGCCTATTTTGCGGTGATCACGCTTTTTGGCTTCTTCCAGCAGGGTAAGATATTCTTTTAGCATCTCTGCTTTTGGAAAGGTAATGCCATAAATGCGTGTTAGCATCTTGCGCTTTTCGTCGCCTCTCCAGTATGCTCCAGCGGTAGCCAGTAATTTTACGGCTTTAATGGGGCTGGTGTCGGGCAGATGGGGGCCTCGGCATAAATCGGTGAACTGCCCGGATTCATAGAATGTGATGGTACCGTCTTCTAATTCATTGATAAGCTCTATTTTATATTCATCGCCCTTACGAGTAAAATATTCAAGGGCTTCGGCTTTGCTAACTTCTTTGCGTTTAAAGGCTTGCTTTTGGCGAGCAAATTCAAGCATCTTTTCTTCAATTTTCGAGAAATCATCGTTCGAAATCTGGTATTCGCCAAAGTCAATGTCGTAATAAAAACCATTTTCGATGTCAGGGCCTATGCCAAACTTGACCCCAGGGTATAGACTTTCAATGGCCTCAGCCATCAAATGCGCCGATGAATGCCACATTGTAGCTTTCCCTTCATCATCTTCCCAGGTTAATAATTTGATGCGGGCATCACGAGCAATAGGACGCGTGGCATCCCATACTTCATCATCTACTTTTACTGATAGAACCTTGCGCGCCAGGCCCTCACTGATGCTCTGAGCAATTTCTAAACCGGTTACCCCTTCGGGGTATTGTCTTACACTGTTGTCGGGTAAAGTAATTTGTATCATTTTATATAGTATGTTTGAGTGGTTCGCTACAAACCGAACACACCAGGATTTTAAGGGTGCAAAGATAAATTTATCCTTTGGGTCTCAAAATACCCGGTTTCTTAACAAACCATATTACCGAAAGTTTAGGATGTGGTTTGGTTTATGTATTTATTTCAGCTTTTTAGGCCCCCATATTAATGTTTTAAAGATTCCTTCAGAGTTCTGCTTTTTGAAAACGCCATGGCTAACGGCCTTAACCTCTTCGATGGTATAAAAAGCATTGGGATTATGCTTATTAATTATCTCTACTACCAAAGGAAGGTCTTTGCGCTGTATGATGGTTAAAATGATTTTTACGGGTCCGTTTTTACCCATTGCATCCATCACCGTGAGACCATATCCCTGAGTGGAAAGTTCATTCATCAAATTTGTGGTGTCGTATCTGGGAATAACTCTCACCAAAACATTGCCCAACGAGAGTTTTTCGTCGAGCAGGATTCCGATGTAATTGCCTGTGGCAAAACCGGCACCATAAGCGATGTAACAGACCCAGTTGTCGAGGTGTTGAAATATCTGGCGGATGGCTAGAATCCAAATGATGACCTCGAAAAATCCTATAAGCGGGGCCAGGTTTTTATAGCCTTTGGAAATGAAGATTAAACGCAGTGTGCCTATGCTCTGGTCGGTTATTCGTGCAAGAAAAATTAATAATGGAATGAGAATATAGGTATAAACCCATGATTCAGGATGAAACCAGGCTTCCATTGTATTTTACATTTGGGTTACTTTAAACTCAGTACGTCTATTGTTTGCCCGTCCTTCAGGGGTATCGTTGGTATCGATGGGGTGGCTTTTACCGTATCCTATGTAAGATAATCTTGAGGGATCAATTCCTTGGGTTATGAGGTATTGGTATACTGCGCGTGCCCTGTTAAGCGATAACTCGAGATTGTGTGAATCTCCTCCCTGGCTGTCGGTATGCCCTGCAATTTCAATGCACATCCGTGGATTTTCTATCAAAAGGTGAGCCAGCCGATCAAGCTCCGTTTTCGATTGGGGTAAAAGTTGGTAACTATCAGTATCGAAGAAGACATTTTTAAGAATAACTTCCTGGCCTATGCTCACTGGATGCAAGGGAACATCTTTGAGAAAAGGATTTAATGCCGTATAACTTCCCTGAAGATCAAAATGGTCGGAATAAAACAGATAGCCTGTATGACTTACGCTGAGCGCATACCGACTTCCTGCGGGTAAAGCTACAAGAAAGGTTCCATCCACCGGGTCACTTGTCGAAGAAACTATTGTAAGGCCGGTGGCCAGGTCCACGAGTTCGAAGCGTGCACCTAATTTGTGTCCGTCGGATGCATCATACACCGTACCTTTGAGGTAAGTTAGGGGTTTAGGACGCATGCTTTCAGGAATTTCAAAATAGTAAAGGTCGAGCCGGCCGTAACCCCCTTCTCGATCCGAGGCAAAAAAACCGTATCTGCCATCTCCAGATACCACTAAGCTGTTCTCGTCGTTGGCGGTGTTTATAGGGTATCCTAGGTTCACAGGCTTCGACCATGTTCCATCGGCTTGTCGACGGCAGAGGTAAATATCTTTGCCTCCCATACCCGGCCATCCATCGGAAGAGAAATAGAGGGTTTGGCCATCGGGATGAATGAACACGCTTTCTTCATTTCCCAGACTATTAATGTAATCAGGCAGTTTTGTGGGTTCACTCCAAGTTCCGTCGTCCTGCAATTGTGTCATGTATATATCCTGATTATAATACCCTCTGCTGTCGCTAAATCCTCGAATGAAATATAAAGTGCGTCCATCGCTTGAAAAAGAGGGCTGGGTTTCCCATTTGGCTGTGTTTATCGGAAAACCTATGTTTTGGGGTTCACTCCATGCATTCCCTATTTTATGGGAAATGAAAAGATCGCAAGAACCGTAGCCTTCTCTGCCGTCGCCATAATCTCCCTGGGAGGCACATGCAGTAAAAATTAAATAGTTGCCATCGGGTGAGAGCGTTGGTGCTCCTTCATTATAGCGTGTGTTAATAGGAGGTCCAATGGGTTGAGCTGCTGTCCATTGCCCGTCTTCTTTTTTTGAAAAATAAAAATCTTCTTGCTCTCTTCCAGGGATTTCTTTCGACGGGATTCGCCGGGTGAATAAAATCATTTGATCGTCTACGGTGAGGCAGGGAAAATATTCTGAATACTCAGAGTTTATCGAAGAACCTAAATTCTGAGGGTTGAATGGCACGGGATTTTTTATCGCTTCGATGGCAAATTCGCAGTCGGCTAATTGACGTTGTGCCAGAGCAACCCTGCGGGGTGATGTGGGTTTTGTGGCTAAAAAATCGTTGAAATGGTTTTTGGCATTTTCGTAAGCCCCCATTTTTAACTCGAGAGTACCCATAAAATAAAGCACTTCAGGGTAGAAGCTACGTCCCCTCTTAAGGGCATTGGCAAAAGCCTCTAGGGATTCACTATATCTTTCTTGATCGGCTAAAACCTCACCCAAAACAATCCATGCTTCGCTGAATCGCTCATCAACTTTCACTGCTTTTCGAAATTCTTCTTCAGCACACTTATAATCTTTGACGTTGTAGCAGTCCGAGCCTCTATAGTAGGCCTTCTCAGCCTTTTCTGAAGAGGTGCTCAGCATCCGCCGCTGATTGTGCTGTGCCTGTAAACCTTCAGTCTCAACGAAAATGAGGATTCCTAATAGGAAAAATATTCTTTTCAAAAAGCTTAGTTTTAAATGTTTAATGCTTTGCAAAGTTAGTTATACCTCTCACGTTAAATGCAAATATCTTCTTTAAGGGTTCAATATCGATTAAATATATATTTTTGATAACAATCATATTTAATCTACCCATGAAGTATTATCTCTCACTCGTTTTTTCTATCACTTTCCTACAAATAGCAGCTCAAAGTGAACTATCATTGAGCCCAAGATGGAAATTTTCTTTGGGTGACGATCCGTTATGGGCGGAATATGGCTATAACGATACGGATTGGATGAGCATTGCTGTAGATCGCATCTGGGAGCAGCAAGGATACGAATCTTATGATGGATTTGCCTGGTACAGATTGAGATTTATTCTTCCTTCGTCCATCAAAAACGCTGGAACACTCCGCGACTCATTGCTCATCTACCTGGGCAAAATCAACAATTTCGACCAAACCTATCTCAATGGTCATCTCATTGGGGCTAATGGTTTCGAAGCCACCGATGCCCTTCGCGAGGATATGAGTTTTATTAAAGCTCCCACCAATTATTGGGATAGAAAACGTTGCTATAAGCTACCTCTCAACAGCCCGCTGATTCGCTGGGATGCTGAAAATGTGCTTGCTGTGCGTGTTTACGATGAAGGTGGGCAAGGTGGCATGTACACGGGGGATCAATCGTTACGACTTACCTGCTTGTCGGATTATTTGCTGGTGGACTTTGGCCGCGAAGCCTTTGTATTCAAAGAAAAAAATCTAGTTAAGAATGTTTTTCTCAAAAATGTCTCATCGGCCTATACACTCTTCGGAAAGTTTGACCTTCAGGTAAGCCACAAGAATACAGGCAAAGATGCCTTGGAAAAAGAGTTGATGTTTTTTCTGAAGCCTGGGGAGGAACAACGTATTGAGGTAATATTGCCTCAGCAAGACCATTCGCTGATTGTGAAATATGATGTTGAAATTCAAAGAGAAAATTTTAAATTGAAATTCATCGAGGAGACTCCTTATATCTTAACCCCTCCTGTACCCGATGCTCCTCGTATTGTAGGACCCTCAATAACCGGAGTAAGACCCGGCCGACCTTTTCTTTACACCATACCCGTCACAGGTAAAAGACCTATGAAATATTGGGTAGAACGATTACCTGAAGGCCTTCTGTTGGATCCTAACACTGGTATCATCTCAGGTAAGGTAGACAAAGCCGGAGAGTACAAGGTGGTTTTTCATGCCTTCAATGAGTCGGGGCATCACAGCCGCGAGTTTATCATTCGTGTGGGGGACCAAATTTGTTTAACACCCCCCATGGGCTGGAATAGCTGGAATTGCTGGGGGTTGAGCGTGGACGAAGAAAAGGTGAAAGCCAGTGCAGATATGTTTGTACAAAAAGGTCTTCGTGATCATGGCTGGACTTACATTAATATTGATGATGGTTGGGAAATTCACCGTGATAAAGACCCCAAACGCGATGCAGAGGGGAATATACTCACCAATGAAAAATTTCCCGATATGAAGCGCCTGGGCGATTATATTCATTCTTTGGGCCTTAAGTTTGGTATTTATAGCAGTCCTGGGCCTCTTACCTGTGGCCAATACACAGGCAGTTACGGATTCGAATTAAACGATGCAAAAAGTTTTGGTCGTTGGGGTGTAGATTATTTGAAATACGACTGGTGTTTTTACGATGGGCTAGCCAAAGACACATCCCATGCTGAGCGCAAGAAACCTTATGTTGTAATGCGCCAGGCTCTAGATCAGCTGGAGCGTGATATTGTTTACAGCCTGTGTCAGTATGGAATGAGTAAGGTTTGGCGTTGGGGTGCTGAGGTGGGGGGCAATCTATGGCGCACTACGGGAGATATTACCGATACCTGGGAGAGTTTGCGAGAAATAGGTTTCAGCCAGGTAGAAAATCAACCCTATGCCAAGCCCGGGCATTGGAATGACCCCGATATGCTGGTGGTAGGCTATGTAGGATGGGGCCCCCATCTGCATCCCTCACATCTTACACCCGATGAACAATATACACACATCTCCCTTTGGTGCTTGCTCTCGGCCCCTCTTCTCATAGGTTGCGATTTGCAAAGCCTCGGGGTCTTTACCCTCAATCTTTTGACCAACGATGAGGTGCTTGCCCTTGACCAAGACCCCTTGGGTTATCAAGCCAGGCAAGCGCTGGTAGAGGGTGATATTCAGGTATGGGTCAAAGAATTAGCCGATGGAAGCCAGGCCTTTGGAATCTTTAACCTCGGCGAATCTACCTCCCATTTTACCTTGAGTTTTGAAAAAATTGGTCTTAAATCAAATGGGCATCTCCGTGATTTATGGCGTCAGCTAGCTATTGGAACTTATGAAAACTGGAGAGAATTTACAATTCCTGCCCATGGTGTCGTATTGATGAAAGTCGATTAGCCTCTGATGCTTCAGACCCGCCTTCTCGACTACTTATAATTTCTTGATTCAAGGTTTGCTTCGAGTTATAATGACGACGACAGCCCAATTTCATGCACACCCAGGTTGAGAGGCAAACCTCTATGGGTTTTTGTGTGAGATAAAAATATGAAGCTAAGGTTCTTATTGCCATAAAAAAAGTCTAAAGTGGCTTTGAACGACTTAGGAAAACAGGTTTTTTATTATTATCGTCATAATTTGTACAACCCATTTATCTTCTTTCACCTGTTTTTAGGGAGCTGAGGATTTAATTTTATTAGGATTGAAATTGTTGGTTATGAGTTTCTTCCTGGCTTGCTGATATAAACGGACTGACCTGCCTTTGCAGTTTTGCTGTGGTCTTTGAGTTCGACAACTGTCGGCCACAATTTGAAATTCTTCAATGAATAATCTAAAAAAAAGGCTTTAGGATTTGATCTTTTAACCCGTAAATTTTATTATGCGCCAAAGAAAAACCGTTATAAATGAACAAGTTCGCTAAGGGGGGTGTTTATTCACCATGAAACCAAGGGTTGTACTTTTAGTCTTTTTTCTTGGACTAAACCTTCATGTGGTTTATTCTCAAAAAGTTTCAGTAATAGGTTTCGATGAATTGCAGTCAAAATTCATTCGAAGCGATGACACATTGAGAATCTTCAACTTCTGGGCCACCTGGTGCAAGCCCTGTGTGGAAGAAATGCCATGTTTTCTTCGCGCCGCAGAACAATTTAGAGCTCAAAAGGTCATTATCAGTTTAGTTAGTCTCGATTTCAGGAAACATTTAGAAAGCCGTTTAATCCCGTTCATCCAGGAGCGTAATATTCGTTTGCCGGTTTTGCTTCTCGATGCGCCCGATCCCAATCAATGGATTGATAAAGTCAGCCCACAATGGTTGGGTGCTATTCCTGCCACGCTTTTTATCAAAGGAAACAAAACCTTTTTTCATGAATCGGAATTTACTTGTGAAGAACTTAATTTATTAATCAACAAATATTTAGAGCTATGAAAAATTTACAAAGCAAGCTTTCAGGATTTTTATTGATTTTCTCTCTGGCTCTCAACGCGCAAGGGCTGAAACCGGGTGATGAAGCGCCCTCGTTCAGTTTGCTCAATGTAGATGGAAAAATGGTAAGTCTGAGCGATTATTCCAATGAGAAAGGGGTGATTGTGATTTTTACGTGCAATCATTGCCCATATTCAGTAGCTTATGAAGACAGGATCATAGCTTTGGATAAAAAATACAAACCTTTGGGGTGGCCTGTAGTGGCAATAAATCCCAATGATCCGGCGCTTCAGCCGGCCGATTCTTATGATAAGATGCAAGAACGGGCAGCCGAAAAAGGATTCACGTTCCCTTACCTATGGGACGACGGGCAGAAGGTTTTTCCCCAATATGGAGCTACACGTACCCCTCATGTATTTTTACTTCAAAATACCGATGGGAAATTTTTCGTACGGTACATAGGAGCCATCGATAATAACTATGAAGACGCTGAAAAGGCAGATAAAAAATATGTTGAGGAAGCTATAGCCGCCCTCCAGGCAGGAAATTATCCTTCACCTGATTTTACTAAAGCTATTGGGTGTTCAATTAAAATTAAAAAGTAATATTACTTTTTTATGATGTAAATTATGAAGCCCCATGAGTTTGCATGGGGCTTTAATAGGGCTACGCTTATTTATCACTGATGAGTGGATTAGTAATTAATGATGGAAGTGCATTTAAGTTATTGGCAAACGCTATAAAAAGAGGATAGATTTTATTCTTTAATAAGGGCTTAAAAAAAGCCGTTGCAGTAGCACGGCTTTTTTTGTGGGGGAGTAGTTAAGAAAATTTTATCCACCGAAATCGTCGAATGCAATGTTTTCGGGAGGAACGCCATAATCGTCGAGCATTCGCAACACGGCCTGATTCATCAGAGGTGGCCCACAGATGTAATATTCAATTTCTTCAGGTTCAGAATGATTTTTCAAATAATTATCCATAATCACCTGATGGATGAAACCGGTGTATCCTGTCCAGTTGTCTTCGGGTTTAGGCTCTGAGAGTGCGATGTAGAACTTGAAGTTGGGAAATTCAGCTTCAATGCGGCGAAAGTCTTCCACGTAAAACAATTCGCGCAGCGAACGACCACCGTACCAGAATGTGGCTTTACGGTTAGTACGATGGGTGAGAAACTGGTCGAAGATATGCGAACGCATAGGCGCCATACCTGCACCCCCACCAATAAACATCATTTCGCGGTGGGTATTTTTTATATGAAATTCTCCATATGGCCCGCTGATGGAGACCTTGTCTCCGGGTTTGCGTGAGAAGATATACGATGAACAAACTCCTGGGTTCACCTTCATAAAGCCGCCAGTCTTTCGGTCGAAAGGGGGTGTAGCGATGCGTACGTTGAGCATGATAATGTTTTTTTCGGCCGGGTGATTGGCCATGCTATAAGCTCGGAAAATAGGCTCCGTGTTTTTCATTTTCAAGCTCCAAAGATTGTATTTATCCCATTCGTCGCGGTATTCCGGCTCAACATCTATGTCTTTCGAAAAATCGACTTCGCAAGGTGGAACGTCAATTTGAATGTATCCCCCTGACTTGAAGTGGAGTTCTTCACCCTCTGGGAGCTGAACCACAAATTCCTTGATAAAGGTAGCTACGTTGCGATTGGATAACACCGTGCACTCCCATTTTTTAATCCCAAATACTTCGGGGGGAATGCGAATATCCATATTTTCGCGGACTTTCACTTGGCACCCCAATCTCCAATTGTCCTGAATTTGCTTGCGAGTGAAGAAACCTACTTCTGTAGGCAATATGCTTCCACCCCCGCTGAGCACCTGACATTTGCACATGCCGCAGGTACCTCCACCTCCGCAGGCAGAAGGAAGAAAAAGTTTTTGAGCAGCCAGCGTAGCCAAGAGACTGGAGCCAGCATTTACCTCAACTTCTTTTTCTTCATTGATACGGATTTTTACAGGCCCTGAAGGCGCCAGTTTGGCTTTAGCAAAAAGCAACATGCCTACCAGGGTAAGGACAACTACTAAAAATACTATCGCACTAATTATAAGTATGTTTACCATATTTAGCTTTAAATTTAGCTTTAAATTTTTATTCCCATAAAACTCATAAATGCGATGGCCATAAGGCCGGTGAGGATAAAGGTAATGCCCAATCCGCGCAGGGGTGCAGGAATGTTGGAGTAGGTAATTTTTTCACGAATGGCAGCTAAAGACGCTATGGCTAAAAACCAGCCGATGCCAGAACCCAAAGCAAATACTGAAGCCTCCCCGAGGGTGTGATAGTCTCTCTCCTGCATGAAAAGCGAAGCACCCAAAATAGCACAGTTAACTGCAATTAGTGGTAGAAAGATCCCCAATGCGTTGTAGAGTGAAGGTGAGAATTTTTCGACTACCATCTCTACCAATTGTACAATGGCTGCAATAACAGCAATGAACATGATGAAACTGAGATAACTTAGGTCGATACCAGCCATATCGGAGCCTAGCCAGATCAGTGCTCCGGGTTTTAGAATGTAATTTTCTAATAACCAGTTAACTGGCACTGTTATTATCAGTACAAAGGTTACAGCGATTCCCAGGCCTACAGAGGTTTTTACTGTTTTAGAAACCGCCAAGTAGCTGCACATGCCCAGAAAGTAGGCAAATATCATGTTCTCGATAAAAATCGATCTGACAAAAATATCAAACAAGTGTGACATAACTTTCTGTTTTTGATGTGTTTATAAATCAGCTTTTATCAATCAGTTCGCGGTTTGCCGAACGTTGTATCCAAATGATAATGCCTATAGTGATAAGAGCCATGGGGGGCAAGATCATCAGGCCATTGTCTTTATATCCCATTTCATACAAAAAATGGGGAATAATTTGCAGGCCCAGCAATTTTCCTGAACCCAACAGCTCTCGGAAGAACCCCACTGCAATGAGAATGAGACCATAGCCTGCACCATTTCCCACACCATCCAGGAAAGAACGCCAAGGTTTTTCTGCCATGGCAAAGG
This sequence comes from uncultured Bacteroidales bacterium, assembly GCA_937981455.1. Taxonomy (GTDB): domain Bacteria; phylum Bacteroidota; class Bacteroidia; order Bacteroidales; family TTA-H9; genus UBA2030. Next base: position 18,449 of record CALJNV010000094.1, read on the forward strand.
CTTCGAGGCGGCCCATAACAATACAGTTGGTAATAATTAACCCAACAAAAACCGACAGCTTTTTACTCACATCGTAAACATAGGCTTTGAGCAATTGGTCAACTATAATTACCAACGATGCAATGACAACCAATTGGACGATAATTCGAATGCGTGGGGGTATGGTATTGCGGATGCTAGAGATTATTAGGTTGGAGAAACCGGTCACTACAGTTACCGAGAGGGCCATCACAATAGCCGGTTTCAATTGAACGGTTACAGCCAGGGCTGAGCATATCCCCAATACTTGCACCGTTATGGGATTGTTCAGGTTAAGAGGCCCGGTCAGCAACTTCAGGTTTTTTGCTGAGAAAAGTGGTTCTTTCATATCTGAGTTCCTCCGTCAATATTTTCAGTTTTTACCTGTTTGATTTTTTTCTGCAAAAAGGGTAGGTAGGCTTTAAAGCCATCTTCAAGCATGGCGGAGAGTCCATTGCTAGTGATGGTGCCACCCGAAATCGCATCTACACCATGCGGGTTTGAGCTGCCTGCTCCTCCTTTAATGGTTTTTACTGCGGTATAATTGCCATTTTCGTCGAAAATGGTTTTTCCAAAAAATTGTTGCTGGAATTTGTCTGTATTGATTTCAGCGCCCAATCCTGGAGTTTCTCCTTTATGGTCGAACATCACTCCATAAATGGTATTGAAATCATTTTTTAAGGCAACATAACCCCAGATAGGACCCCAGAGTCCTTTACCGCGCATGGGAAAAATATAGCTGGTATCTCCATTGTCGAGGACTGCTATGTACAACGGATAAAGCCTGTCGGCCGGGTTGGCCTTCTTAGTTTCGGCAGCCAGGTCAATGCTAAAGGCATCAATGGATGGAGCCTCTGTCATATCAGCCTTTAGAGTGTAGGATTTTACAATGTATTTTTTATAAAGCGTTTGGGCTTCTTTGGGCGTTGCAGTTATGTTTATAGCCTTGAGGATGTTTTGCATTTTTTCAATACGCACGTTGGCTTCTTGGGTGGGCTTCAGACTTACGGCAACTAAGGTCAAGGCAATAGCCACCACTGTAACCATGATGCTAGAATAAATGAAGATGTATCTGTTGCTGAACATATTCTTGAATTTTACGCGTTAGTAAGTTTGGCACTGCGTTTCATCCTCCGTTTGATGTTAGCTTCCACTACGTAATGGTCAATCAAGGGAGCAAAAGTGTTCATAAGCAGGATGGCGAGCATGGTGCCCTCGGGATAAGCAGGATTGAAAACCCTGATCATCAAGGAAAATAATCCGATAAGAAAACCATAGATGTATTTCCCTTTCTCGGTTTGGGCAGCCGATACGGGATCGGTAGCCATATATACAATTCCAAACAAGAAGCTACCCATCATGATTTGGGTGAGTGGAGAGATTTGCATGTAAGGATTGGCTCCCACCAGATTAAAAATCAGGCTCATGGTGATACCGCCCGTAAGAGCTGATACCATGATTTTCCAGCTTCCAATGCCTGTGATGATGAGAAGGGCTGCACCTATGAGGATGGCTAATTTAGAGGTTTCACCGATGGACCCTGGTATAAATCCTAAAAATAAATCGTGAAGTGGAGGGATGAGTTCGGTGTGATAAGAAGCAGCATGCGCCAATGGGGTTGCTCCTGAAAATCCATCCACTGCCTCCCCATGCGTTAGCCCTGCGACCCATACCTTATCTCCGGTTATATCGCCAGGATAAGCGAAAAAAATGAATGCACGGGCCAGCAAAGCGGGATTAAATACATTCATGCCTGTACCCCCAAAGGCTTCTTTCCCTAATATTACAGCAAAAGCCGTAGCAACTGCTACCATCCATAAAGGAATATTTACAGGCATGATAAGGGGAATTAGCATACCCGATACCAGGAAACCTTCGTTTACTTCATGCCCACGCGCTTGTGCAAAAGCAAATTCAATGGAAAGCCCTGTAACATATGAAACAATAACAATGGGTAAAACCTTTAATAAACCTGTCCATACGATTTCCCAAAAACCTACCTGGGTCATACCCTGGGAAAGAAAGTATTGATAACCAGTATTCCATATTCCGAAAAGTAAAGTGGGGATGAGCGCAATGATGACCATACTCATTGTGCGTTTCATATCCAGTGCGTCCCTGATATGGCTCCCTGTATGGGTAACTTTATCAGGTACAAAAAGAAAAGTTTCAAAAGCATCGAAGGTGGAGTGAAACTTCTCATATTTCCCACCTTTTTCGAATTGCGGTTTAATTTTATCGAGAAAATTTCGAAGCGCTTTCATCGTGAAATATGCTTGTTTTTGTTTTACTTTCTTAGCTCATTTCTTTATACATCAGATCCAGTCCTTTACGGATGATTTGCTGAACCTCTATCTTGGAGGCACATACAAATTCGCACAGGGCAAAATCTTCTTCGGCTACTTCGTAGATGCCCAGTTGCTCCATTTTGTCGATGTTTTGCGCTAAAATGGCTTTAAGCAAATAAACAGGATAGATATCCATGGGCAGCACCTTTTCGTATTGACCGGTGAGTACAAAGGCTCTTTCACCTCCATGCATGTTGGTATCTGGGTCAAACTTTTTGCCGGGAAAAAGTCGGGAAAGGAAGGTTCTGGATGCTGTAAGTTTATCAGCCCCAGGTAGTGCCCATCCAAAAAATTCATGGTATTTGCCTTCTTTAATTACAGTAATTTGCCAATCGTAAAAGCCTAAGTAACCGTGGTGTCCAATGTGGGATCCTGTTAAAACATTCCCTGAAATGATGCGATAATCGTCTGCTTTTAGAAATTGTTTAGCCATGTTTTCTACGCTGGCTCCGGCTAACATACGTAAATATTGGGGCTTTTTAACACCTCCTCCGGTTAAAGCAACAACTTTTTCGGGACTATACTTCCCCTCAAGGAATAGGCGTCCGATGAAAAGTACATCTGTGGCTCGGAGATACCACGCTACTTCTCCTTTGTTAATCGGATCAAGATGATGAATCTGAATGCCGGGATTGCCTGCAGGATGAGGCCCTTCGAAGAAGTTGATTTGAACGCCTTTGGCATTTAACAAAACCTTGCTGATGCCTTCACCGGCTCTTACATTTAAATGTACCTTAGGGGCTAATTTGCGCAAGGCATCCAATCCTGCTTGAAATTCAGCTTCTCTGCCTTGAAGAATCAAATCGTAATCGGGGGCCAGAGGTGAGGTATCGAAGGCCGATATATGAATGGCTTTGGGTTTACCCTCAGGGCGAGCCACAATAGCATAGGGCCGTTGCCTGATCAGGGGCCACAATCCGCTCTTAAGCAATTCTTCTTTAATCTCTTCAGGTGACATCTTGGAAGGGTCGCCCGCGCGAAAGGGCTCGTATGCCTCTGGCTCACTTTTTTCTATCCTTACCTCCAGCAGTTTACGCTTTTCTCCACGCACAATTTCCACAATACGCCCGCTTACAGGCGAGGTGAAAACCACTCTTTCGTCAGATTTATCTATGAAAAGCGGACTACCCGCCTTTACATTGTCTCCTTCCTTCACAAGCAGTCGGGGTATCAGACCGGCAAAATCCGTGGGCTTTACAGCATAGGTCATCGCTGTGTAACCTGAAACCACCTTTTCGGCTTCGCCTACCAATGGAAGGTCGAGACCTCTCTTTATTTTAATGACTTCTGGCATAAATATTTGTGCAGTATTAAGTTACAATTGCTTGACTATCTTATATCAATTCAGTTAAATTCATTAATGATTCATTTGCAAACTTAGAACAAATCTTGCATTCCTGAAACTCAACTCACGGAAAATGTTTGTAGTCTTACTAACGTTTATCTATTGTTAAAGGTTTAACAAAAAATATTAAACAATGATATTTTTTGATGATTTTATGAATAGTTTTAGCTTGAGCTCTTGCTTGTCTTTATGGGGTGGGTTGAGTAAAAAAAAACTGCCCTCTGGGGGAGGAGGGCAGCCAACTGCAGGCCAATTTCTAAAAAATTATTTTTCTTTTTTGCATAAAGTTTTAATGCCCAAAGGCATATAAAGGGGGCAGAAGCGCATAAAAGCAGTAGCCAAGGGCACAATAGCTAGCAGACCCCACCAGCTTTGGTAATAAATACCCAAGGCTGCAATCACAATGGCTGCAATGATTCGAATAATTCGGTCGGTGTTTCCAACATTTTTTTCCATGGTGTTCAAGTTTTAAATAGGTGGTACAAAAATATGTTAATGTTCTTTGTTTTTTTTTAAGGAATTGTTAACTTTAAGCTCTCAAAAAACAAAGTATCAAACTAAAAGTTCATTGGTCTAAAATTTATTGAATCCCATGAAATGTCCAGCGTGTAATCAAGAGTTGGTAAAGCCCCTGCCTACCATTTGTCCACATTGTGGAGCAGACCTCAGCTTGAATGTCCATTTACGACAACTTTGCAGAGATGTAAAAAGAAACTACCGTTTGGGTTGGTTGGGGCTAGGTATTATTTTTTTGGTGGCTTTGATAACGCTTTTATTTCGAGGCCCAAAACCTTACCCTCCTTCCTCTCAAAACCATGATTCCGTGAATATCCTTCAAGGTAAAATTGCCGCCTTAGAGGATTCCCTTGCCCGGTACAAACAAAGATTTGAAGCACCATCAGAGGCATCGCAAAAGTCTGAGGAAGAATATGTCATTCAGCCTGGAGATAATCTCTGGCTCATTGCTCAAAAACTTTTAGGCGACGGTAAACAATACTCCCGGATTGCTAATGACAACCAGATTTCTGATCCCTCTTTTATTCAAGTAGGACAAAAAATTAAAATTAAAAAACAGAATGGAGGTTTGTGATGGGCACCATGCATTTATTAAACGAAATCATCGAGCAAGCCGACCAGATGGTTAAAAAAATGGCCAAGCTCAGTGCTGAAAATCAGCATTTAAATGAAACCCTGAAAGAGTGTCGTTTGGAGGTAAGCCAGACCCTGGAACTGCTCCGCCATAAAGAGGAAGAGGGTTTGCAAAAACAAGCACTCATCGAAAAGCTACAGCACAATTTGCACGAATATGAATTGCTAATCAATCAGCTGAAAGGTGAAAAAAATGACCTCAAGCAGCAGACTGAGGTTTTGCAAAAAGACATAGCAAGCCTTAAAAGCACCCACGAGAAACTCCATGCAGACTATGAAATGCTGAGGAAGGAATTTAATTTGCTGCAGACCCAGATTAAATCCTCAATGGATAAACCTCCCAGAAAATCAGCAGGACGTTCAGGGAAAAAGCCCAAAAGCAGTGACTAAGTTATTGAATTTTTGTTTTTTATACAGGTTATTTCGAAATCAGCAGGCTCAGATTTTTCTCTAATATCCATATAGATTTAACTTTTACGACATAAATCTGGCCATGCAATAGATGATTTTGGCTTGAAAAATTTTTAGTTTTGCAAACAGCCTGGTTGTTGTTTGTGTGATAATTTTTTAAATTTATGATAATCAAAAGACTAATAACTCCTTCAATCTTTCTCGGCATGCTATTCTTTCTGTTAAATTATTCCTCTTCTGGTCAATCTTCCGGCAAAGGGGCCCTTTTACCCTATGAGCATTATCCTTTTTACCCAGGCGATGACCTCGAAATGACATGGGCACCGTCCCAAACCCGCTTTAGAATTTGGGCACCTGTTGCAGAAGCTGCCGAAGTTAGATTGTACAAAACGGATAGCGACTCGGAGCCAGCGATGGTTTTGCCTATGAAACCTGATGTGTTGGGGACGTGGATTGCTGTTTATGAAGGGAATTTATTACATTATTTTTACACATTCCGTACTCGTCATGCAGGTCATTGGCTGGGTGAGACACCGGGTGCCTATGCACGAGCTGTGGGGGTGAATGGTAAACGTGCTTTTATTTTTGACCCAGTTGAAACCTATCCCGAAGGTTGGGCAAATGATAAGGGTCCTCAGCTGCAATCGCCTGTAGATGCAGTGATATATGAGCTCCATCTGCGCGATATCTCTGTCCACCCCTCTTCAGGAATTTTTTATAAAGGAAAATTTTTGGGGTTGAGTGAAACAGGTACTACCAACCTGTGGAATCAATCTACCGGCTTAGATCACTTGAAAGAACTAGGGGTTACGCATGTCCATATTTTACCTATGTTCGATTTTCACACTATTGATGAATCGCAGACAGAGAGCAACGAATACAACTGGGGGTATGACCCTCAAAATTATAATGTACCTGAAGGATCTTATTCTACCAACCCTTTTGATCCTATAGTTCGAAATAAAGAATTGCGTCAGATGGTGATGGCGCTTCATCAGGCCGGACTGGGAGTGGTGATGGATGTGGTTTACAATCACACTTTTGATGCAGGTTCATCCAATTTCAATCAGTTGGTACCTGGTTACTATTATAGGCAGAATCCTGACGGAAGTTATTCGAATGCAAGTGGATGCGGTAACGAAACTGCCAGTGAGCGCCCCATGGTTAGGCAATACATCATTGAGTCGGTGAAATATTGGGCACAGGAATATCATATCGACGGCTTTCGTTTCGACCTGATGGCTATCCACGACATTGAGACTATGAATTTAATTCGACAGGCCTTAGGGGAGGTTAATCCTTATATTTTGATTTATGGCGAAGGTTGGACCGCTGGCGATAGTCCTCTTCCCTACGAAAACCGTGCGCTCAAAGCTCATATCTCTAAAATGCCGGGTATTGCTGTGTTTAGTGACGATTTGCGAGATGCCGTAAAGGGCCCTTGGTACAATGATAAAGAGACCGGTTTTATTGGTGGAATTCCAGGACTTGAAGAAAGTATTAAGTTTGGAATAGTGGCAGCTACCCATCACCCACAAGTTAATTTTCAGGCGGTCAATTACAGTAAAGCTCCCTTTGCTTCTTCCCCCGAACAATGCATCAACTATGTCTCGTGCCACGACAACCACACCTTGTGGGATAAAACCCGGCTCACCATCCCCAATGCCACTCAGGAAGAGTTGGTTGCAATTAACAAGCTGGCCGGTGCCATTGTTCTTACTTCTCAAGGTATTCCTTTTCTTCACAATGGGGTGGAAATGATGCGCTCTAAAAAAGGGGTCGAAAACTCTTACAATGCGCCCGATAGTATTAACCAGATTGATTGGAACTGGAAATACCTGTATAAGAGCGCAGTATCATTCTACCGCCAACTCATAGCAATGCGTAAATCGCATCCAGCCTTCAGAATGCGCTCGCAAGAGGAAATTGCAAAAAATCTCGAATTTATAGAAACCGGAAAACCCTGTATAGTGGCCTATACCTTGAATGGGGCAGCGGTGGGAGACTCATGGAAACGTATTTTAGTGATTTTTAATGGAAACCGCCATGCTGAACAAATACGTATACCCCAAGGAAAATGGAAAATAGTACTCAATGGGGATCGCTTTATGGATGAACCCTTGCCCTATCCGCCTATCCCTCAGCTCAATTTGCTCCCCTCCGCAGCTGTAATAATGGCTGAAATTGAGTAATTGAATCTTGAACTCACTTTACAAACACGTTGCTGTAGGGCTTGCCTTTGACCCGGTTGAAGGTAACTTATGTTACTCTTTGCGATTGCGTGAAATACTATAAATTTACCTGCTTTTAAACTTATTGTTATGATAAAATTTCGCCGTTTGCAGCTTGTAAAAGACGATCCGTGGCTAGAGCCTGTTGAAGAGGAAATTTTTAATCGTTATTTGAGATATAAAAACCGCCTGAGTCAAATTACAGAGCAATTTGGGAGTTTGCTAAAATTTGCCAACGCACACAATTATTTCGGAATTCATTTCAGTAAAAAGGATAGAGGATGGTATTATCGGGAATGGGCGCCCCGTGCTCGCGATTTATATTTTCTGGGCGATTTTAATCATTGGGACCGCAACTCGCATCGCATGGATAAAAAGGAGAACGGAATTTGGGAGATTTTTCTACCCTTCGAGCAGTATAAGGATAAATTTGTGCATGGCAGCAGGGTGAAAGTGTTGGTTCATGGGAACAATGGTTGGTATGAGCGCATCCCTGTATATTCTCGAAGAGTGGTTCAAGATGAAAACACCAAGGATTTTGCCGCCCAGCTTTGGTTTCCATCTGAGCCTTTCGATTGGACGGATGATAATTATCGCATTCCTAACCATGAGCCACCCCTGATTTATGAATGTCATGTGGGAATGGCTCAAGAAGAGCCCCGTGTAGGCACCTATCGAGAATTTGCCGACAACATTTTGCCTCATATCAAGGCTTGTGGCTACAATATGATTCAGGTAATGGCTATCGCAGAGCACCCTTATTACGGGTCTTTTGGCTACCATGTCAGCAACTTCTTTGCCCCTTCTTCGCGTTTTGGAACACCTGAAGATTTAAAATACATGATTCGAAAGGCCCATGAGATGGGTATCGGGGTTATTATGGATGTAGTGCATAGCCATACAGTAAAAAACTATAATGAAGGGCTCAACGATTTTGACGGTGAAGATGGGCTTTATACGCATCCGGGTCCTCGAGGACATCATCCGGCCTGGGATTCGCGACTCTTCGATTATGGAAAAACTGAAGTCTTGCAATTCCTTTTATCGAATTTGGCTTACTGGCTGAAAGAATTTCATTTTGATGGATTCCGCTTCGACGGCGTTACCTCAATGATTTATTTCCATCATGGGTTTGTCGATGGTTGGTCCCGCGAGCGATACTTCCTCGAGGGCGTGGAATGGGATGCTCTTATTTACTTGCAACTGGCCAATACCCTGGTTCATAAATTAAGACCCGATGCAATTACCATTGCTGAAGATGTAAGTGGCATGCCGGGCATTTGTAGCCCGGTAAACCATGGCGGAATAGGTTTCGATTACCGCCTCGGAATGGGAATTCCAGATTTTTGGATAAAAATCATCAAAGAAAAGAAAGACGAAGATTGGGATTTGGGCGAGCTTTATCATACCATGCTCGACCGAAAATATGGGGTGAAAACTGTAGCTTATTGCGAGTCGCACGACCAGGCCCTGGTAGGTGATAAAACCATCGCTTTTAGACTGATGGATCAGGAGATGTATTGGCATATGACTGATGCAGACCCGCACCCTGTTATCGATCGGGGTATCGCCTTACATAAAATGATTCGAATGCTCACCATATCACTGGGGGGCGAGGCTTACCTGAATTTTATGGGCAATGAGTTTGGCCACCCCGAATGGATTGATTTTCCTCGTGAAGGAAACCGCTGGAGCCATTGGTATGCCCGCAGACAATGGTCACTGGCCTACAATCCGAAGTTGAAATATAAATATTTGCTGGCCTTCGACAATGCTATGATCAGATTGGTTAAAGATTTTGGTATTTTGACTGCCCCATGGCCTCGTTTGCTTAATTTCGATCACCACAACAAGACCATGGTATTTGAGCGTGCCGGTCTCGTTTTCCTCTTCAATTGGCATCCCACCCTCAGCATCCCCGACTATGCCTTTCCTGTCCCCGAACCCGGTGATTATCGAATCGTATTGTGTAGCGATGATTTTATCTTTGGAGGACACGGTCGAATTCATCACCACATAACATACCATGCCATTCCAGGTCCTGATGGAATGGGTGTGGCCCGCATCTACAATACCAACCGCACCCTGATCGTTTTGAAAAAAACCTGACAATCAATCATGTGGCGTAGAAGTGAACGAGCCTTTCGTGAATTGTTTGAGAACCAATACAATAATTTGGAGTGGTATGCTTTTGGCTTTGTGCGTGAACGCGAAACCGCCCGCGATCTCGTAAATGAAGCTTTCCTTCAACTCTGGCAGCGTCGTGAAACTTTTCCGCTCGAGCGCGATCCCATTCCATGGCTTAAAACTACTATTCATAACAGGGCGCTGAATCACTTGCGAGATAATACCAAATTCCATCCCGACCTTGAGGCGGTTCTCCACCAGCACAATGAGTCATCAGCCTCTTTCGATCCGATGGAATTCTTACAATTGCAACATCAAATTCAAATGGCTCTTGAAAAAATGCCCCAGAGAGTTAGAGAAATTTTTTTATTGAGTCGCAACGAAAATCTTAAATACCAACAGATTGCTGATCGATTGGATATTTCTGTGAAAACCGTGGAAGTGCAAATGGGTAAAGCCCTAAAAATTCTCAGAGATACCCTGGGAGAATACTTAACGCTAATCCTCTTCTTTATAAACTTTTATGAAATGTGGTAAGGGTAAAGATAAATATCAGTGTTAAAAAGATGGGATTATACCATGGAAATAAAAGATGAATATATTGAGCGCATTGCAAAATACCTCGCGGGTGAGGCCAGCGAAAACGAGGTTATACAGCTACTGGAGTGGGTAAATGCTGACCCTGCCCATGCAGAGGCTTTCAGAAAATTTACCGCCGATTGGCAGGTGCATCACTTCCAGCCTGCTGAACCCCGTCGGCAATGGCTTATTTTTTCCAGAAAAACAGGCGGAAAAACTTTTGTGTTTTTCCGAGAACATAAAAGGTGGATGCGAGCGGCTGCTTTCCTTGTCGGCGCTCTTCTCTCAGTTTTTGCATCAATATACTTTTTTAGGGAGCAACAGAAAATCTTGGTAGCAGGTAATCAAGTGAAAACTTTTACCTTGCCCGATGGAAGCCTGCTTACCCTTGCACCACGCTCATCCGCCGTTTACTCAAGTTCTGGTTTTAACCAAGAAAAACATAGTATCAGTGTTTCGGGCATGGCTTATTTTGACGTGGTGCACAGCGACAAGGTGCCTTTTGTGGCTGTGGCTGGGAAATTACTTATTCGGGTAATGGGAACAAAGTTTTATGTGAATTCTGGCGATGAAACCACAATGCCTACAATATATCTGGAGGAGGGAAGGGTAGAAGCTACCATTGTAGAACAACCTGATTCAAAATTGGTCATACTGCCAGGTCAACAAGCCACCATTGACCCTCAAAGTGGAAAACTTTTCATTGCACAAAAACTTGACCCTAACCAATCGGGCTGGCTCACCGGACATTTTGAGTTTGAGGGCACTTCCCTCTTTCATGTCCTGTGGATTTTACAAAAAGCCTTCGCCATACAGGTAGAGCTCACCAATCCTGGGATAGGCAATTGCACGCTTTCTGCTGTTTTCGACAAGAAAGGCCCCGAGGAAATACTTCGTATCATCGCTGCAACCCTGGGATTGGAATTGAGCGGCAAAGCACCCCATTATGTTCTTTCAGGCAACCCATGCCCCTGAGCCTCTATGGCTTCTTTTAGAAAACCAATAGTCTTATACCTGCTGGTTTGCTTATTTCAAGCTGCTTTTCCACAGCAAAATATAAGCAAGACGTATTCTTTGTCAATTAAAAGAAAGAACCTCGAAGAGGTTATACCGCTTGTAGAAAAGATTACAGGCCTTTCGATTGCCTATAGCCCCTCCATAACATCCCCTACCTTAAAAATCTCCACTCGAATTACCACGCAAAGCCTTACGCAATTTTTAAATGCTGTTTTTAAGCACAATGGAATTTCCTGGACAATTATAGACAATCAAATCGTTTTGCGATATCAGCCTGAAAATTACATAAAGCCCTCAGTCAAGATTATTTATGGCACTGTAAGGGATGCCAAGAGTGGTGAACTTCTTTCAGGGGCCCGCATAGCTGTTCCAGGCTTTCCTGCTGCTGTTACCAATCCTTATGGTTATTTTTCACTACAAATTTCCACTGCGATTCATACTTTGGAAATATTTCATCCAGGTTATAAATCTGCTACTCTATACCTTAATGAGTTTTCTGCGTTTCCTTTGTCTATTCACCTTGAACCTATCATGGTGGAGATGCAACCTGTAGAGATAAGGGATAATAAAAGTAGGGGTGAGTATTGGGAAACCGGGCAAGGCGCTTTATTGATGAGTCAGTTGAATGCAGGTACTGGGGGAAACGATATTATAACTGCCATTGGCACGCTTCCAGGATTCTCACTGTTTGGCGATGGAAGTACCCGCTTTTTTGTGAGGGGAGGCGAGAGTAGTCAGAATCTTATTCTTATCGACGAATCTCCTGTTTTTAATCCCTCCCATTTGTTAGGGTTCGTTTCTTCACTCGACGCATCTGTCATCCGGGAAGTTAAAGCATGGAAAGGGGATGCGCCTGTGGAATATGGCAATCGGCTGTCAGGCGTTATCGACATTCATACCCGCGAAGGAAACCTCAAAGATCTGACGGGTAGCCTATTTCTTAATCCTTTTTACAGTTCAGCCATAATCGAGGCCCCTCTTAATAAGGAAAAATTTGGCTTCATGCTCTCGGCGCGCCGTTCTAATATGGAGTGGCTTACCCTTTCGCATTATACCCCTTATAATTTCGATTTCTCATTTTACGATGTGCATTTCAAGCTTCATGGTTGGGTCAATAGCAAAAACAGAGTATCTGCTACCCTGTATTCCTCCAGCGACCGGTACTCTACAGTCTCAGAATCGGTATTTAAAAATTATGGTTTGGCCTGGGGCAATTTTATTTCTTCTCTTCGTTGGAGTTGGATGGCTGGACCTCGCCTATTTTTTAATTCCCTGTTCAATTCCAGTCTCTATTCCTACAAACTCTTTCTTAATAGTCGGCATACCGATTATTGGAATTCAGCAGTCCATTGGTATGCCTTGCAAAGCCATGGGAGCTGGTACATTGCTCACAATCAAATTTTACGATTCGGTGCGGGCTGCGAAAACTATATTTCAGAAGCAGGCAATGTAATTATGGAGGCTGGAATGCCGACTGCTTTTGGCAACCAAAGAAATAATTTTCGTTCTCTCCTAGGTTTTGTTTACACCGGTTTTGAGAATAACCAGCTGGGGGGCCTACTTCAATGGTATGCTGGTTTGCGGCTAAATCTTTGGGCCAATTATGGCCCTCAGGTGTTACCTTATTTTACTAGTGATTATCGGGTTTTTGCCACTGATACCATTTCTCCTGGAAAGTTTTACTACACCCATACAAGCTTCGAACCGCGTTTACGCATGGTTTACAAAGCCTCTGACCGAATAAGCTGGATGGCTAGTGCAGCTGCTACCCGGCAATATTTTCAGCCACTCTCTAATACCTATTGAGTTTTAACTCAACATCACTTTTAGATATAAAAATATTATGGCAAAGCGGGATTAACTCGCTTGTTTTCTTGGCAGCCTGAATGCCTGCAAACTTTGCAATGGAAAGTACATCACCTTTTTTCACTGAATTGTTTTTTATTGCGATAAAAATTTCTTTTGATACTTTCACTTCTGCATAAGCTTCTGCAGTTCGTGTGGTAATTTCTTTTTCAGAA
>CALJNV010000095.1 GCA_937981455.1 uncultured Bacteroidales bacterium
ACGAAAAGGAAAACAATCAGGGCGCTTACATATACAGGCCCGGAAGTAAAGGGTTGATCGCCCCAGTAATGATTCCATTGGGCCAGTGTTTTACGCATTACGGGGTCTGTCTTTTCCAGCGCTTTTTCGTTTTTACCCAGATAATCCGTGGCTCCCCCTTTTACATTGGGAATCATCAGAGACCACGATTCTGCTATACCATAGCTCCATTGGGTAGCATAGTCTTTATCCAGCCCTCTGGTCTGATTCTCTTTGTTAAGTGTGAGCTCTGTTTTTCCTCGTGTGGTTTCCCTGCTGTATTCGTAGGTTGTCCATAAATTGGAGATGTTAGGTAAAATTCCCAGCACTGCTGCTATAATAAGAATCCCGGTGGCTTTGGCAAAAGAGAACAATTGTTTTTGCCGCAATGCATCGATAAGCAACCCCAACCATACAATGACCACGGTGATAAGAAAGTAGTAGGTAATCTGTAAGTGATTGGTAAAAATCTCAAGCGCAGCAAACAATGCAGTAAGGATACCCCCGGTTAAAAGCCGCCCTCTGAAGGTGAGCAGTATGCTGCCCAACAAGGGAGCCATGTAGGCAATGGCATGTGCTTTTGTGTTGTGCCCCGCCTCTAAAATAATGATAAAATAAGTGGATAATCCATAGGCTAGCGCTCCAACAATAGCAAGCCAGGGGCTTATACCCATTATTACCAATAAGAAGAAAAAACCCAAAAAATAAAGAAAGACATAATCTGCCGGACGCGGCAAACCCAACCTAAAAATTTTGTCCACATAAGCTATCAGATTGGTTTTGTATTTTACAGAGATCTGGTAGGCTGGCATGCCTCCAAACATGCTATTGGTCCACAATGCCTCTTTCCCGGTTTTTTCACGGTAATCTTGAATTTCTTTTGACATCCCTTTGAAATGGGTTATATCGCTCTGAATTAATTGCTCTCCTTGAAATAGGGGAGTAAACAATAAAATGGTAACCAATAAAAAAATTATTACAGCTGCCCCATAAGGGATGAGCTTGCCGGTGAGTTGTTTATTCATGGTTCTGATGGTTAAAAATTATCCATGTTATAAGCTGCAAAGATAGCAATCCCAGCCGTTAGCCAAAAGCTCATAAGGTGCGCTACGATTTGAGCAATTTTTCGATAGTTTCTAATTTTCCATGAAATTTTATCTACGCTTCAGATTGTATCGATAGCGGATTCTTTTGATGACTTGAATTTGATTTAGGTTCTTGGTTATACGGGTTTTTAATCATTGAAGTCTTAGAAGAAAATTTAGAAAATCGTGGAAGAATATGGGGTTTGGCAGAAAAAGTTCAGGGAAATAGCAAAGCAAGGGCTACCTTTTTTATCTGGTTAGCCCTTGCTACTTTTTTTGAAGCGTAAGGAATTATTCTATGATTTTTACTTCGTCGATCAGGCGAGTGCAGTGGCCAAGCTTTTCAATGATAAAGAGAACATAGCGGATGTCAACCGAAATGGTGCGTTGCAGATTGGGCTCAAAAGCAATATCTCCGCTCATGGCTTCCCAGTTGCCATCGAAGGCAATCCCGATAAGATGTCCATCAGCATTCATCACGGGGCTGCCTGAATTGCCGCCCGTGATATCGGTGTTGGAGAGGAAGCAGGTGATGATGTCTTTTCTTCCGTTAATTTCAACACCATACCGGCCAAAATCTTTCTTTTCATACAATTCTTTCAATTTGGGATCTACCTCAAACTCTGGGTTGTTGGGGTCTTCCTTTTCTAGTACGCCGGTTAGGGTGGTTACCAGGTCGTAATGCACTGCATCGGCGGGGTAGTAATCGAGAACACTTCCATAAGTCATGCGCAGGGTGCTGTTGGCATCGGGTGCGTAAAACTTATCGGGATTCATCTGTCGCAAACCGTCCACAAAAAGGCGATAGCCTTTGTTGATGACTTTTTCGGCTTGGTTATTTTGATCCAATATATCCATATAAAAGGGTCTTACTTTCATGGCTATTTCGAAGACAGGGTCTTTGTCGAGTTTTTTCAAAGAAGGATTGGCAAGAAATTCATTAAACTTTTCTTGAGAAGCAAAATTACTTTTGGTAAAAACTTCTTCTGCCCACTTGTTAAAGCTGCCTTGATGTTTCTTTTCAAGGCGTTGGAAGATGTCGGGTCTAAATTCTGGGCCAACGTTTTGATAGTAAAGTTGCAAAAGGCCAGCAAATAGTTTTTTATCGGTGGAGGGGTTGAAGTCTTTATAAAAATCGGCTGCACGTTTTTTGATTCTTTCGAGGGTGGCGGCGATTTTTTTATCCAGTTCTTGTTTTTGTTCTCCCTTGGCAGTTTTTGCTTTTTCGAGCAAATCGCGAAGGCCAGAGGAACGCATGGCAAAGAGCAAGATTTCAGGCCCCTGAAAAATAGCTTCCATAAGGTAAGTTTGAGGCAGAACGTAGGGCGCCTGTTGACGCATTCCTTGCTGAATAAGGTTTAAAGCATCGCCGTATTTAGCTTGGCGTTCAGGATCCTTGCTGGCCCATTTCAAAAATTGATCTTCGATAATTCTTTTTTTCTCGGCTACATTAAGGCGTTTCAGTCCCCTGGTCTGACCTATGAAATATTTCCAATAGTTGCTGGTTTGTGCATATTTAGCAGCGTACATAAGCTGGATGCGAGGATCAGCATCCATATCTTCTTTCATGATTTTTAACTTAAGATCGCGAATTTTTACGATGGTGGGGTTGGTTTGGTTGATGGCCTGCTCCACCCCCCAAGAGGTCATAAATCGATCAGTGCTGCCAGGGAACCCCCAGATCATTGCATAGTCGTCTTTTTGCACCCCTTTGAGTGATATGGGAAGAAAATGACGAGGTTTCAAAGGCACGTTCTCTTTGCTATAGGGTGCAGGCGAACCATCAGGGGCGGTGTAAATTCTGAAAATCGAAAAATCGCCAGTATGACGAGGCCACATCCAGTTGTCGGTATCGCCTCCAAATTTGCCGATAGAGTTGGGTGGGGTGCCTACAAGACGTACATCAAGGTAGGTTTGATATACAAATAAGTAATACTCGTTTCCAAAAAAGAAAGATTTTACAGTGCAATTGTACTTGCCGTTTTCTGAAGCTTCTTTTTTAATTTCTTCAGAGGCTTTTTCAATAGCTTCTTCCCTTGCATTTTCATCCATATCGTCGGTTACATTTTCGAGCACGCGGCGGGTTACATCTTCCATTCGCACTAAAATACTGGCTGTTAGACCGGGATTGGGTAACTCTTCTTCGAAGCTCATTGCCCAAAATCCGTGGGTAAGAATGTCGTTTTCCAGCGTGCTATGTTCCTGAATGTAGCTATAGCCACAATGGTGATTTGTGAATACCAATCCTTGATCAGAAACGATCTCGCCTGTGCAAAAATAGCCCTCGGGCTGACTGCCTGCTGCAAGCCCTACTACCGCATCTTTGAGGCTGGAATGATTGATATGGTAAAGCTCATCGGGGGTTAATTTCAGTCCTTTCTTCTGTAAATCAGTGAAATAAAGGCGTTCTACAAACATGGGTAGCCACATCCCCTCATCAGGCAACACCGCTGCAAATACCTGAGTTTGCAGGGATATTATTAAAAACTCTGCAAAAATTAAGATTTTGATAAAGAAATTTTTAAGCATAAATGAATAAAAAATTTAAGGTTGGATTTTTAGTTAGTGTAAAAAATCACAATAAGTGGCTTCAAAATTACCATTTTTTTGGAGATTATTTGGTTTCTTTGCAATTAAAAATTGCAAGGGAGATGCGATACGAGAGTGATGACCGAATAGTAATGACATTAGATGCTGGGGGAACCAATTTTGTCTTCAGTGCGGTGCAAGCTGAAAAGGAGATAGTTCAGGCATTTTCCATTCCTGCGCATGCCCAAACCCTCGAAGCGGTTTTGATGAATATTCGTAGGGGTTTTGAGCTCGTCAGGCAGCATTTGCCATCCGATCCCGTAGCCATTAGTTTTAGTTTTCCCGGCCCGGCTGATTACGAGAAGGGTATTATCGGCGATTTGGTCAACCTACCCGTTTTTAGAGGAGGAGTGGCTCTCGCTGATTATTTGCAAGATGTTTTTAGGGTGCCGGTTTTTATTAACAACGACGGAGATCTTTTTGCTTATGGAGAGGCCATTTCAGGTTTTTTGCCTCAGGTCAATCAGTGGTTGGAGGAATCGGGAAGCCCCAAACGGTATCACAACTTACTTGGCGTAACATTTGGTACGGGCTTCGGTGCCGGTATAGTGCTAAGAGGAAGACTCCTTCAGGGAGACAATTCGGCCGGCGGAGAGATTAATCGCATAAGCAATAAGCTTTATCGTAATATGAGTGTGGAAGAAAGTGTGAGCATACGTGGCGTTCGTAGAGTGTATGCCAACTATGCCAATATCCCTTTCGAAAATGCGCCGGAACCCCGCGAAATTTATCAGATTGCACGAGGGGAAAAGCCTGGTGATTCTGGCGCTGCCATGAAGGCTTTTGACGAAATGGCTGTGGTGGCAGGAAACGCCATTGCCGATGCACTTACTCTTATTGATGGTGTGGTGGTGATTGGCGGGGGCCTTTCAGGTGCCTGGCCCATATTTTTGGACCGGCTGGTTGAAGAAATGAATCAGGCTTTCGTTACATTCAATGGCACAACTACCGATCGCCTCGAAATCAAGGTATACAACTTGGAAAATCCTGAGGATAAAAGGAAATTCATCAAAGGTAATTTTCACGAGATTAAAGTGCCTTTTAGCAACAGGACGGTAATTTACGATACTGAACAGCGTTCTGGTGTTGGAATTACCCGTCTGGGAACCTCCCGGGCTGTATCCCTTGGGGCATATAATTTTGCTTTGAACTCTCTTGATAAGGAACGCTAAGGTTTTTGCTCCGGCATCTGTGTTAATTCAATCATAGATTTATCTTTGCCGTATGCCGGCTACACACTCTTTTCAGCAACGCAAACATAGTCAACGACGTTATGTAATCTCGGGTATTGTTGTCGTTGTAGCTGCGATTTACGTGCTGAAAATTTTTATCATGCAGGTTGTCAGCGATAAATATAAGATGCTTTCTGACAGTAACGTCCGACGGGTGGTAACTATTTATCCCGCCCGGGGACTCATTTTTGACCGCAAAGGGAGAAAGTTGGTAGCTAATGAAGAGGCGTACGACCTTATGGTTATTCCTCGGCAGGTAAAGAACCTTGATACGGCCGAGCTTTGTCGCTTGCTCGAAATCGACCGTCGTACCTTTGAGGTCCGCATGAAAAAGGCTAAAGACTTTAGCCGCTATAAAGCCTCTCCCTTTATCGAGCAGATTGATAAAAAGACCTATGGGTTCCTTCAGGAGAAAATGTATAAATTCTCGGGCTTTTTCGTTCAAAATCGTACCCTTAGAAAATATCCTTATCCAGTGGCAGCCCACACTTTAGGTTATGTGGGTGAAGTGAATCCAACAGAAATGGCCGTTGATCCTTACTACAAAATGGGCGACTATATCGGTAAAAGTGGTATTGAAAAATTTTACGAACCTGTGCTCAGAGGGATTAAAGGCGAAAAAATCGTTTTGGTCGATGTTTTTAATCGCGAAAAAGGGAGTTTCGAGAATGGCAAGTACGATAAGCCCCAAAAACCCGGTCTTGACCTTGAGACCAGTTTAGACCTGGATCTGCAACTATTGGGGGAAAAACTCTTGCAGAACAAAAGGGGGAGCATAGTAGCTATTGAGCCTTCCACGGGTGAAATCTTGGCCATTGTATCTTCTCCTTCCTACGATCCAAATTTGTTGGTGGGACGGGTCAGGGGAGTCAATTTCAATAAGCTAAGCCAAGATCCCCTTAAGCCTCTTTTCAACCGTGCTACTCAAGCAACTTATTCTCCTGGTAGTACTTTTAAGTTGATCAATGCATTGGTGGGGTTGCAAACAGGTGCGATTACCCGCGACAGCCGCTTTTCGTGTCAGGGTAAATCTAGTGTCCCCATTGCTTGTAGTCATAGCCATTATTCACCCCTTGAACTTATTGGTGCCATTGAACAATCATGCAATCCCTACTTCTGGGGAGTTTTTCGAACAACCCTACAGAAGACCAGTGAAGGCAATATTCACAAAGGTTACGATATCTGGCGTAACCATGTGATGAGCATGGGATTTGGACAAACTTTTGAAACAGATATCCCCAATCAGGCCCGGGGCAATATTCCTTCGGGTAATTATTACGATCGCTATTTTGGTGTTAAGGGGTGGAACTCACTTACCATTCGCTCTTTAGCTATTGGGCAGGGCGAGATATTGGTTACACCTCTGCAGCTGGCCAATCAAGCGGTTGTTATTGCCAATCGAGGATTTTATTACCCCCCGCATGTGGTAAGAAAAATCAATGGAGTGCCTACCAAATACCCCCGTAAGCAATCCACCATCGACCCCAAACATTTCGATACCGTAATTGAGGGAATGTATGAGGTGTTTCAAGGTGCTTCTGGTACAGCACGGTGGTATCGTTTGGAGGGCATCGATGCATGTGGAAAAACTGGAACTGTGCAAAATCCTCACGGAAAAGACCATAGCTTGTTTATTGCATTTGCACCCGCCCAAAACCCCACTATTGCTATTGCTGTAGTAGTCGAAAATGCGGGATTTGGAGCCACCTGGGCTGTACCCATTGCTTCTCTGATGATGGAACAGTACCTTACAGGTAAGGTGACACGAACTGACCTACTTGAAAGAATGACTAATGCCAACCTGTTATGAAAAGCCGCGACCGCTTTACCACTTCATTTGCCCAGGCTGACCGTATGCTGCTGTGGATTTATTTTATCCTTACCCTCGTGGGATGGTTTAATATCTATTCTGCTGTTTACGATGAAACCCACCATAGCATCTTCGACATGCAGGTCAATTATGGTCGGCAATTGGTGTGGATCATCACCGCCTACGTATTGTTGGCCATCATAATGTTAACCGATGCAAAGTTCTTCAGCACTTTTGCATACATCATATATTTTGCCACGCTGGCCCTTTTGGTAGCAGTCATTTTTGTAGGCAAGGAAGTTTCTGGGTCTAAATCTTGGATTCAATACGGAGCCTTTCAACTGCAACCCGCTGAATTTGCCAAGCTATCAACCAGTCTAGCTTTGGCGGCATGGTTGGGTAATATTAAGCGCCGCTTTGAAGATTTTTCAACCCAATGGGTTGCTTATCTTATGGTAGGTGTTCCGGCAGTGCTTATCCTGGCTCAAAAAGAGACCGGTTCTGCCCTTTTATTTGCCTCTTTTGTATTGGTTTTCTATCGCGAAGGCATGTCGGGCCTTATCCTCATTTTGGGCATGGTAAGTGTTGCTCTTTTTGTTTTGGCACTGCTGATCGATAAATATATTCTTATAGGGTTAATAGGTTCAGCCCTCCTTGTGGTTGGGTATCACTTGAGGTCGAAACGCAAAAAAGTTACCCTATGGCTTGTGGCGACATTTTTTGTTTCATCTGCTTTTGTTTTCAGTGTAGATTATGTTTTTGAAAACATATTGCAGCCTCATCAGAAAACTCGTATTAATGTTTTACTTGGGAAAGAGGTGGATTTGAAAGGAGCGGGCTACAACGTTCACCAGAGTATGATAGCCATTGGAAGTGGAGGATTCTGGGGAAAGGGCTATATGAAAGGCACTCAAACCAAATATAATTATGTTCCTGAGCAAAGCACCGACTTCATTTTCTGCACTATTGGAGAAGAATGGGGGTTTGTCGGAAGTTTAATCATCATTGCTCTTTATGTTGTTTTGATATTTAGATTAATGCAACTCGCTGAGCGACAGCGATCGGTATTCAGTCGGATTTATGGTTATTGTGTTGCAGCAATATTTTTCGCCCACATGGCTATTAATATAGGTATGACCATTGGACTGCTTCCTGTCATTGGCATACCTCTCCCTTTTCTTAGTTATGGTGGAAGCTCTCTATGGGCTTTTACACTCTTGCTATTTGTTTTTGTGAAACTCGATTCGCACCGCCACGAACTTGTTTGAGTATACTGAACAAATGATACCTCTGGCATGTTAAAACAGTAAATTGGATATATGGCTTGGTATCTATTTGTGAGTTTGGTATTATTTGCATTCTTTTTTATGGAGTTTGTTTCGTGGTTTACGCATAAATATATAATGCATGGATTTTTATGGATCCTTCATCGAGACCATCACATTCGCGACGGAAGAAAAATGGAGTGGAACGATGTGTTTGCTCTTATTTTTGCCCTCCCCAGTGTGTTTTTGATCTTCAAAGGAGCGCTCTCGGGTAATAGTTTATTCCTTGCTATTGGTATAGGTATTGCACTTTATGGAATGGCTTACTTTTTATTTCATGATATTTATGTTCATGGTCGAATAGCTATCAAAAAACTGCCACAAAATAAATACCTTCGGGCCACATTAAAGGCGCATTTAGAGCATCACCAACCTCATTCAAACCATAATTATGGCTTCTTGCTTGCACCCATGAAATATTATGTGTCAGAATGGTCTAAAAAAGACTAAGTATGTATCTGTACCTTTTTATCAACTTGGCGGTTTTTCTTATCCCTTTTCTGTTTAGTTTCGACAGCAAGGTGGCTTTTTATACACGTTGGAAATATGCTTTTCCGGCCATAGTGTTGGGGAGTTTTCCTTTCATCGTATGGGATATTTGGTTTGCTCATCGGGGATTCTGGGGTTTTACCAGTGATTACCTTATAGGCATCAGTTTATTTGGACTACCCCTCGAGGAACTACTTTTCTTCCTTGCAATTCCTTATTCAGGGATTTTCACCTGGGAGGTTATCAATTACTATTTTCGATTCCAATTTTACGACTCTAATTTGTGCAAGGCAATATGCTTTCTTTTGATCTTAATCGCCTTTTTATTTTTGGCTTCCAATAAAGGAGGTATTTATTCCGTGTTTACTTTTTCTTCAGTGCTTCTCTTGTTAGCTCTGGTTCTTGGGGTTCGTCGATTGCATCCGTTTATGTTGAAATTTTTGCGATTTTACATTGTGTTAAGTGTTCCCTTTATGTGGGTTAATGGAATTCTTACTGGAATGTTCCTCGAAAAACCTATTGTTTGGTACAAGGATGCGGCTATCATTGGGCTACGCATCATCACTATACCTATTGAGGATTTTTTCTTTGGGCTTGCACTCATGTGGGTCATATTAAGCATATACGAAGGATTGCAAAATCGCCTTTTATCTGATGAGGTTTTTTAAAAAATTCTATTACTGAGTTAGGCTACGATTTAATCCGCAAAATCTATCGTCGTTTTCTTTTTTCCCTCAAAATTTGTTACTTGCCGGCCAAAATCGTTACGGTAGAATGATACAATGGAAGGAACTTTTCAGACGCAAATCGGTCGGCCTGATTTTAGCGCATGCAGATGATCAACCCGAAGATAAAAGGCTTCAGCGGCGATTGGGTGTTGTCGATCTTACCTCACTGGGAATTGCAGCCATTATTGGAGCGGGAATTTTTAGCACAATTGGCACCGCTGCTTCTTACGGGGGTCCTGCTGTTTCATTGTTGTTTTTGTTTACAGCATTGGCATGTGGATTTTCTGCTCTTTGTTATGCTGAGTTTTCTTCCTCCATTCCCATCAGCGGTAGTGCTTATACTTATGCCTATGCTTCTTTTGGAGAATTTGTGGCCTGGATCATAGGTTGGGATTTAATTATGGAATATGCTGTGGGTAATATTGCTGTGGCTATTTCATGGTCGGGTTATTTTACCGGTTTGTTGGCAGGTATGGGACTTCATATACCTGAATATCTGTGTATTGATTATGTTAGTGCCTATAGAGGTTTTCACGAGGTGATGAGTTCTGGATTGCCTGTTGAACAGGTGGGAAGGCATCTGCAAGAGGCCTGGATGGCCTGGCAAACAGCTCCTCATTTAGCGGGCTTGCGCATTATTGCCAATGTTCCTGCTTTTGTAGTTGTGGTCTTTATTTCAATTTTGGTTTATGTAGGGATATATGAAACCAAGATGGCGGGTAACGTGATGGTTCTTCTCAAACTGGTAACGCTTATACTGGTAATTGGAGTTGGTGCATTTTACGTGAATCCGGATAATTGGAGCCCCTTTGCACCCCATGGCCTTGCGGGAGTAATGAAGGGTACCTCTGGGGTGTTTTTTGCTTACATTGGCTTCGATGCCATCAGCACAACGGCTGAGGAGGCTCGCAATCCCCGCCGTGATCTGCCTTGGGCTATGATTTTTGCCCTCCTGATTACTACTTTATTATATGTGCTTATCAGTTTGGTGCTTACAGGCATGGCCCCATACCATACTTTGGGAGTAAGTGATCCCCTGGCCTATGTTTTTTCGATGCATCATCTCCATGGGCTTTCGGGTATCATTGGGCTTAGTGCAATAATTGCAATGGCTGGGGTATTGCTGGTGTTTCAAGTGGGCCAACCCCGAATATGGATGAGTATGAGCCGCGACGGCTTGCTTCCTTCTGTTTTCTCACGCATTCATCCACGTTTCCGCACCCCATCCTTCGCTACCCTCATTGCAGGTATTCTTGTTGCAATACCCTCCTTGTTCCTTAATTTAACTGAAGTGACCGATTTAACCAGTATTGGAACCTTGTTTGCCTTTGTACTGGTTTGCGGGGGTGTACTTATTTTGCACCCCAGGGGTATAAAGCCCCACACAGGCCCTGCGCCGCGTTTTTTTGTACCTTACTTTAATAGTCGTTGGGGATTACCCCCCATCCTTGTAATATCGAGCTTGCTATATTTTTATCTAAACGATGGATTGGTGCATCTTACAAGTTCTTCTTCATGGCATGAATGGATTCCTTATCTGGTTTTTGGTACAATTTCATCTCTAATAATTATTATAGCTATCAAACGCCAATGGAGCCTTATACCTGTTTTGGGCTTGCTAACCAATCTGTACCTAATGTCGGAGCTTGGATTTACCAATTGGATGCGCTTTTTTATTTGGTTAATTGTGGGCCTTTTGTTGTATTTCGCTTACGGATACCGTAAAAGCCGGCTGAAAACATGGTTGACTTCTAAACCACAAGATCTACACCAATGATTGCAATTGATATAATAGCTCTTGCTTTAGGGGGCATTTTTGCCGGCTTTGTCAATACGTTAGCAGGGGGAGGGAGTATCGTAAGCCTTTCATTGCTCATGCTCTTTGGGCTCGACGCCCACGTGGCCAATGGCACCAACCGGGTGGCCATCATTTTTCAGAGTTTTACATCAAGCGAGACTTTTAGGGCTAACCAAATGCTTGATTTAAAAAAGGGTCGTATGCCGGTGATTGCCGCCACTTTGGGGTCTCTGTTTGGGGCTTGGACAGCAACCGACCTCAATAAGACCCTCCTTGAAAAAATTATAGCCCTGGTAATGCTGGCTATGTTGTTTTTTGTTTTTTACAAGCCTTCTATATGGTTGAAAGGAGACAGCACCAAATACGATAAGCCGGTCTCATGGATTGATGTGGCAATTTTCCTCTTTATTGGCTTTTATGGAGGTTTAGTTCAGGTTGGTATAGGCTATTTACTTTTGGCTGGCTTGGTGCTGCGGCTGGGGTTTGATCTTGTAAAAGCCAATGCCCTGAAAGTTTTTATCACTTTTGTGTATTCCCCTTTTGCCTTTGCCATATTTGTGTGGAACGGTCAGGTAAGCTGGGTTCATGCCCTTCCTTTAGCCAGTGGAGCAGTAGTAGGAGCTTTTATGGCATCCAAATTGGCAGTAAAACACGGTGCGAGCTTTGTCCGTTGGGTGCTTGCGGCCATGGTTATTATAACTGTACTTCAAACTTTTGGGGTTTTAAATATTTCTTCTTTTTGGAAAAAGGTGGGGTGATTAAAACTTATTTTACTTCGTAAAGCTTGTCTTTGGGTACCTTTTCCACCCGGTCTCCATTTTTTAGCTGACGGGAAATGGCTGAATAAGGTGCTACAATAACCTCTTCTCCTTCTTTTAGGCCACTGATAATTTCAATGAAGTTATTATCTTGTATGCCTGATTTAACTTCTCGCATGCGGGCGTATCCATTATCATAAATAAAGACATATTCTTTAAAGACCTCGGAAGTCTTGGTCGTTTGAGCCTCCTCCTCGTTCCCTTGGCTTGCATTTACCTTTTTAACCTTACCTGTTGAATCTTGCCTGGTAGTAACCGCTTGAATGGGTATTGAAAGTACCTTGTTGCTGCGGCGTGTTTGTATGTCGACGGTGGCCGACATACCAGGCCTGAATGGAATATAATCCGGCTGATCGGATGGAATCAAGTCCTCGTACGACTGCCTTAGCATTTGTATCTTCACCTGAAAATTCGTTACCTGATCAATACTCACCCCCGAGGTGGAGGCTGATGTAGCGATTTCGGTTACTATACCCTTGAACTTGCGATTTAGATAGGCGTCCACTTCTATCAGACTTGTGTCGCCTATTTTCACTTTAACAATATCGTTTTCGTTGACATCCACTACAGCTTGCATATTGTCGAGATTGGCAATACGCATCAATTCAGTTCCCGCCGAGAATTGTGAAGCACCCATTACTCTTTCACCTCTTTCCACACTCAGTTTTGATACGCGTCCCTCAGCGGGAGCGTAAACAGCTGTTTTATTGAGATCCTCTCGACTTTTACGTAGCGCTGCTTCGGCACTGTTTACAGCAAATTGTGAGGCCTTGATGCTTTGCTTAATGGCTTCGAGGTCTGCTTTGGCTACCTCATAATTGGTTTTAGCTGTTTCGAATTCAGCGTCCGATATTACTTTCTTTTCCCATAGCGTCTTATTACGATTGAATATGGTTTCGGCATTTTTAAATCGAGCCTCTACTTGAGCCAGCTGTGCCTGAGCATTTGCAAGGTTGGCTTTTTGAGAATTGAGCTGGGCCTCGGCTTGCTCGTAAGCCGATTTGTAAATTTCTGGATCAATCCTGACCAAAAGGTCTCCAGCCTTTACTTTATCCCCTTCTTTTACAAATATTTCAATAACTTCTCCCGAAATATAGGGTGTGATTTTAATGTCTTTTACGGGTTGTATTTTCCCTGTAGCCGAAATTGTTTCTACAATATCGCGCACCTGTACCGTTTCGGTCGCTACTTTGATGTAATCCCGGTCGTTTTTCTTTTTAATAGCTAGGGCAATAAGTATGAGTACAAAAATGCCCACTCCGATGAAAAAATATTTCTTATTCTTTTTCATGATATAGATAATTTACTCAATTACAATGGGTTTTCCTTGATAAAAATCAAGAATGCGAGACTTAAATACAAAGTCGTATTTGGCTTGCAACAATTCGCTCCGCGCCTTATTTAACTCCTCCTTGTTTTGGTTGTATTCTACTGCAGTAAGTAACCCTACTGCATATTTTTCACTGGCATAGTGAAAACTTTCTTCTTGGGCCTCGAGTTTTCGACGGGCGGCATGGTATTTTTTCAGTGAGGCCTGTGCATCGGCATGGGCTTGAGTAATAAGCTTGCGTAGGTTGTTGCGGGCCAGTTGCAGATCGAGGCTGGTAGATTCACGGGCTATGTGGGCTTGCTGGATGGAATTGCGTATGCGGTAGCCATTAAATATAGGAATATTTAAATAAACCCCAAACGACTTGTTTTCGTTTGCTTTCAGCTGGTCGCCAAAGGGTTTTATACGATAACTATATTGAGTAGCATAGCCTAGAACAGTATCTCTGGAGTTTTGCGTAATACCTACGGGATAGGAAAGTATGTTCGGGGGCAAGGTGGGATCGATTTCTCGGGCTGCTCCCGAATACCCTGTTCCCCAACTTCCTCCCATACTCAATACTGGACTCATGCCTCCCCGGGCAATTTTATAATCTTTCTCGCTCTGCTGATTACGCATTTCCGAAGCAATGATCTCTGGCTGGTGGGTTAGGGCATAGTTTATCACAGCTTCCAAATCGGCAAGCTGAATATCCTCTTCGGGAATTTTAATTTCCGGGGCCTGTATATCAAACCCCTGGGGATTCTCCAAATCGATGAGTAGGGCCAGCTGTAGTAGCGCCAAATCAAGATTGTTGCGAGCTTCTACGGTTTGCAGTTCTGATGAGGCAACCTGGGCGTCCATATTCAGCAATTCGCCTTTGGCGAGTGTGCCTGCTTCCACCAAACTGGCTATTCTATCTCGCTGTATTCGAACCAATTGGAGCTGGTTTTCAGCATTTTTTAAAATTTCCCTGGCATATAACCCCTGCAAGTAAAATGTGACAACATTTAACGAAATGTCGTTCATTATCCGTTCTACTTCAACCTCGCTGATTTTTAAGGCCAAATGGTTGCGTCGGATAGTATTTAGTTTTTGGAAACCATTAAAAACAACGAATTGGGTCGATACGTAAAAATTATTCGACCTCACTCTTTCTGTCGCAAATTGATTGGTAAACGGGTCAATGGTTTGCCCCCAGTTGTAAACGTGTGAGGCATTCCCGTTGAGTGTAGGTAAAGTGGCAAGTTTCGACTGGGTTAACTGATCTTTTTGTAACTGAACGTTCAGTAGTTGTTTTTTTACACTAATATTTTTGCTTCGTGCATAACTTACACACTCTTCCAGTGTCCAGGCCTTGGATTCCTGGGCATTAAGCTCAAACCGACAAAAAAACAACAATATAATGATTGATAGACAATTACGACAAAACAATACTTTCATGGGTTGTAATATTCTGACTGTTTTACGTTGAGGGTCGCTTATATTGACGCTTGAAAAGGGTAAAG